>DAOLDI010000044.1:0-9692 GCA_035327445.1 Cyclobacteriaceae bacterium
AGCAGTCTTTTAATTTCTCGCGCTGCCAATGATTCAGGTGAGATTAATTCATCAATACCCGTATTTCTGATATCAAATTTTTCTTTGTTGAAAATAAATTCAACATTTTCTACCCGTGCTATGGTTTTCTTGGCGCCAAGGTTTTTACCAATGATACATGTGGCAATATTGGCTTCTTCAGAAGTAGTAACAGCAATTAATAAATCGGCCTGGGTTACTCCGGCTTCAAACAGCACATTGTAATACGATGCATTGCCTTGTATGGTGGCTACATCCAGGTAGTTGGCGGCTTCTTCCAGTTTTTCTTTGTCCTTGTCAATTACCGTGATGTCATGATTTTCATAAGCCAATAATTTGGCCAGGTGAAATCCAACCTCTCCGGCACCAGCAATAATTATTCTCATAATTGATATTTGAGAAGAGGCGCAAATATAGCATCTGCATAAGGCATAAGGTATGAAAATGCTATATTCTGTAATTTACAAAACACAAGTAATTGAAAATTAATTCTTTACCTATTTATCTAATACTGTATACTCTACTCTTAAACCGGCAGAAATCAGGCCTTTAAGTTCTTCGGCACGGTTAAATTGGTTGATTTTAATGCTGTAATTGCCCGGGCTGGCAAATTGATGATTGGTCAACAATTCAAATCGATGACTATAGATATCGCCTATGCCACTTTTGCCTAAGGGTCTGCCGGTTTTTTCATCAAACAAGTAATTGTACTGAAGTTTGTTTTGTATGGTATTACCTAGCGAGTCTTCTAATTGCCAGTTCACAAAAATTCTTGAGAAAGGGTAGTCATTTGAATTTCTGATGTTGTATAGCACATTATACTTCTTTGTGACATCATCAATGTTGAAAATAAAAACACATGTGCTGTCGGCATGCCATACATTATGTTTGAAGTCTACATTACTTTCAAATACTCTTTGTTTGTCGCAAGCATATAAGGCGGCAGTAAGGCAAATCATGACAAGTATTCTCATGATTTTCTTAGAAGAAGTTTTAGGCTGATTACTGTGCGACTCTTCCATCATCTCTGCTTCCGCGATTTTTATTTTTTCTTTTCTTCTTTTTCCTGCCTTTGTTTTTATACTTCTTATCCATGCGTTCCAAATCTCTGTTGATAGTAGATATTTCAAGTTTTGGTGCCTCTTCATCATGCTCAAGGTTAGCAGGTTTTTTTCCTTGCCTGTTAAGTTCAAGAATTTGGTTAACACGCTCAACGTTTAATGGATACCAGTTATTTTCTTCACTATATCCAAACCACATGATTTTTCTGAAGATATCAGTTTTCTGAAGTTTTGCTTCTCCTTTTTCAGTTAATAGGGGAGATTCAATTTTTGGAATATGCTCAAGCGCTTCTATGTAAGTTTCTAACTCATAATTGAGACAACACTTTAATCGGCCACATTGACCAGAAAGTTTGCTTGGATTTAGTGATAAGTTTTGATAACGCGCTGCACTTGTAGCTACATTTTTAAAATCACTCAACCAGGTAGAGCAACAAAGTTCTCTGCCGCATACACCAATACCGCCTAAACGCCCGGCTTCTTGTCTTAAATTGATTTGCCTCATTTCAACTCTTATCCTGAATTCACCAGCCAGTAGTTTAATGAGCTCTCTGAAGTCAACACGTTCTTCGGCCGAGTAATAAAAAGTAGCTTTAGTATTGTCGGCCTGGTATTCAATGTCTGATAATTTCATGGCCAGCTTCAGGTCGCGAATGATTTCACGGGTGCGGTAAAGCGTGGGCAATTCCCGGTTCTTTACTTCCTCAAATTTTTCGAGGTCTCTTTGATGCGCAAGCCGATAAATCTTTTTGATGTCCTCATCATCATTTATCTTTTTCTTCTGCATTTGTAGGCGCACCAATTCGCCCTGCAATGAAACATGTCCGATGTGATGACCACTGGGTACTTCAACCACTACGGCATCTCCTGTTGTAAGTTCCAGGTTACCCGAGTTTCTGAAAAATTCTTTGCGGCCGTTTTTAAACCGTACTTCTACGATATTGAATTTATCAACAACCGGCATTTCCATATTTGAAAGCCAATCGAAAACATTCATTTTATTACAAGCACCGGTAAGACAGCCACCGTTATTATTGCATCCGGCAATTTTGCCTTCTTTAAGTGTTCCACAAGAGCAAGCCATAAAAAATGTGTGTTATATAAAAAAACAGGCCGTAAAGCTTTTACTTAATGGCCAGGCTAAGCAAATCTAATCCAATATCTTTTCTGTAGTAAATATTTTCCCAACAAAGCTTATTTGCACCATCATAGGCTTGTTGGCGGGCAGCTTCCAAACTTGCACCTATACCGGTTACGGCTAATACCCTGCCTCCATTACTGAGTACATCAGTTCCGCTCAACTTTGTACCGGCATGAAAAACCAGCGCATCTTTTACATTTTGTAAACCACTGATTTTCTTTCCTTTTTCAAAATTGCCGGGATACCCGCCTGATACAAGACAAACTGTTGCAGCAACTTCATGCTTTTGTTTGATGGATTTAGTACCTAGCTCAGCTTTGGCACAAGCAAGTAATAATTCAACCAGGTCATTTTCAATTCTGGGCAATACAACTTGCGTTTCCGGATCGCCCATGCGCACATTGTACTCAATCACAAAAGGCTTTCCTCCAACATTCATTAATCCGATGAAAATAAATCCGCGGTAGTTGATGCCTTCTGCCTGCAAGCCTTTAATGGTTGGTTTCACCACCTGCTCTTCTACTTTTTTCATAAAGGCATCATCAGCAAAAATTACAGGCGATACTGCCCCCATACCTCCTGTATTAGGGCCGGTATCTTTTTCACCAATGCGTTTGTAATCTTTTGCTTCTGGTAAGATCACATAATCTTTTCCGTCAGTAAGCACAAAAACAGAAAGCTCAATGCCATCTAAAAATTCTTCTATTAAAACTTTTGTACTGGCATCGCCAAACATTTTATTGGCCAGCATGTCATGCATGGTTTCTTTGGCTTCTTCGGGGTTTGATGTAATGATCACGCCTTTGCCCGCGGCTAAGCCATCAGCTTTTAATACAATGGGGGTTTTACAGGCATCGATATAAGCCAATGAATCTTCCAGGCTATTGATAGTAAATGTTTTTGCTCTTGCTGTAGGCACCCCATGTTTAAGCATAAAAGCTTTTGAAAAATCTTTACTGCCTTCTAACTGTGCGCCCAACTTTCCAGGGCCTACCATTGCAATATGCTTAAGCTGAGAATCTGCTTCAAAGTAATCTCTGATACCTTCTACTAATGGGGCCTCCGGACCAACAATTATAAGTTCTATTTTCTCAGTTAAACAGAACTGGCCAAGTTTTTCGAAATCAGTTGGTGATATTTCAATGTTGCTGGCAATGCTTGCAGTGCCGGCATTTCCGGGGGCAACATATAGATTCTTACAATGCTGACTTTGCTTTATTTTCCATGCGAATGCATGCTCACGACCACCGCTGCCTATGATGAGAATATTCATGTTAATGCCGGATAAAATGCAAAGATAGGAATATAAAAATGTCGTGCAGGAGATTGCTGCACGACATTTACTTAGTTAGCGTATTCAGATAAAAACTTGATGCGCATCAATCGAATTTCTTCTTCTGTAAATTCTTCAACTTCTTCGCTTTGCAGGGCATCTTCAAGGCTGTCGCTTTCTGCGCTTAGAAAGTAATCAGTTATTTGCTCTTGCTTCTGCTCATCCAATGCTTCATCAATATAATAATCAAGATTAAGCTTGGTGCCGCTGAAACAGATGTTTTCAATTTCAGTAAGCAGTTCGTCAAAGGTTATGCCTTTTGATTCTGCAATTTCTTCCAGGTCAATTTTTTTATCAATTTGCTGAATAATGAAAATTTTGATTTTAGATTTATTGACTGATGATTTAACTACTACCTCAGAAGCTGTAGTGATATCATTTTCTTCTACATACTTTTTAATAAGATCGATAAACTCTTTTCCGAACTTATTTACCTTACCCATGCCCACACCGTTGATGTTGGCAAGCTCATCTTTCGTAGTAGGATAAACAGTTGCCATCTCTTCTAATGAGGGGTCCTGGAAGATTACATACGGAGGCAGGTTTTTATGCTTTGCTATTTGTTTGCGCAATGCTTTCAGCATTTCAAACAACTCGGGATCATACGACTTCGCATTTACTGGCGGCCTGTCTGATTCCTCTTCTTCTTCAATATCAGTAGTAAAATCATGATCCCGGGCTAATTCAATGGAGTGAGGTTTGGCCAAAAAGTTTTCACCTTTCTTGGTAAGCCTTAGGGCGCCAATATTTTCAATGTCTTTTTCAAGGTATTGGTAAATAAGTGCTTGCCTGATAACTGATTTCCAGAAGTCACTGTTTTCCTGATCTCCTTTGCCAAATACTTCCAATTTATCGTGATCATAGCTTTTCACGTATTGGTCTTCTGTGCCGGTAATTACGTTTACCAAATGCGAGAGCGTGAAGCGTTCTTGTGTTAACTTTGTGGTTTGCAGTACCAGCTCAACAGCTTCCTGCCCTTCGAATCTTTCACGTGGATGCAGGCAGTTATCGCAGGCATTACAATTTTTTTCTTTAAACTCTTCGCCAAAGTAATGTAACAGTTGTCTGCGCCTGCAAACCGGAGACTCGGCATAATATTCCATTTCCTGCAAAAGTATGCGCGCATTTTCACGCTCTTGTACAGATTTATCTTTATTGAATTTCTCCAGCTTATTCAAATCATTATGGCTGTAGAACATGAGGCAAATACCTTCAAGGCCATCTCTGCCGGCACGTCCGGTTTCCTGGTAATACCCTTCAAGTGATTTAGGTACATCGTAGTGTACAACAAAGCGCACATCGGGTTTGTCTATGCCCATACCAAAAGCAATGGTTGCCACGATAATATCTGCTTCTTCATTTAGGAATGCATCCTGATTTTGTTCACGCACAGAGGCATCTAAGCCCGCATGATAGGGCCTTGCTTTAAAACCATTTACATTGAGCATCTGTGCAATTTCTTCTACTTTCTTTCTGCTGAGGCAATAAATAATGCCGGCCTTGCCCTTATGCTCCTTCAGAAATCTGATAAGCTGTTTCTTGGTTTCCTTTTTAGGGCGAACTTCATAATATAGGTTAACGCGGTTGAACGATGAGATGAAAATATCGGCTTCTTCCATCTGCAGGTTCTTCAAAATATCCTGTTGCACTTTTGGGGTAGCTGTAGCGGTTAGTGCAATTATGGGTAAATCACCCAGCATGCTAATCATGGTTCTGATTCTGCGATATTCTGGTCGGAAGTCGTGCCCCCATTCTGAAATACAATGTGCTTCATCAACTGCAACGAAAGTAATTTTTACTTTTTGCAAAAACTGTATGTTTTCGTCTTTGGTTAGTGACTCTGGTGCTACATAAAGTAATTTAACATCCCCGCTAAGGCAATCTTTCTTGAGCTTGGTTATTTCACCTTTACTCAAAGTTGAGTTTAAGAATCTGGCATTAATGCCAAAGGCATTCATTTGATCTACCTGATTTTTCATAAGGGCAATGAGTGGAGAAATTACTATGGCCAGGCCGTCTTGCACCACGGCAGGCAACTGGTAACATAATGATTTACCAGCCCCGGTAGGCATAATTACCATGGTATTATGGCCTTCCAGCAGGTTAATAATGATTGACTCCTGTGTTCCTCTGAATCGACTAAAACCAAAAACCTCTTTTAGTTTGTCTTTTAATATGTCTTTGTGTTCTACCAACATGTCCTAAATCTGCATTACTTGACTAAATATGTATATTTACCGCCTGTGAGACTTAATTTCTCAGGGCATTGAATTTAAAGAAAAATATCCTAAAAATCGCTAAAGAAGTTCTATCACAAGAAGCTAAAGCGATCGAAAACCTTACACAGTACATAAATGTTGATTTTGAGCGCTGTATTCTCGACTTACATAACTGTAAAGGACGAATAGTTGTTACAGGAATCGGCAAAAGCGCCATCATTGCCAATAAAATAGTAGCTACGCTTAACTCTACCGGTTCTCCTGCTCTCTTTTTGCATGCCGCAGATGCCATTCATGGCGATTTGGGCATGGTACAGAAAGAAGACATGGTAATTTGTCTCTCAAAAAGCGGAAATACCCCCGAAATAAAGGTGCTTGTACCAATGTTGAAGAGAAGGGGAGCCAAATTGATAGCCCTGGTGAGCAATACTGATTCTTATTTAGCCCAACAGGCCGATTATGTGATAAACGCCAGCATTGAAGCTGAGGCTTGCCCCAATAACCTGGCCCCTACTACCAGTACCACCGTACATTTAGCTTTGGGGGATGCCATAGCCGTTTGCCTGCTTGAATTGAAGCATTTTTCAGATCGTGATTTTGCAGAATTACACCCTGGCGGGGCTTTGGGCAAACAATTGTATTTGAAAGTGGGTGATGTTTTTGATAAAAACCGATTGCCAATTGTAAGCTTAAATGCGGGCTTGAAAGAGATCATTGTTGAAATCTCGTCTAAAAGACTTGGTGCAACAGCGGTGAACGATGATTCAGCTGAATTGGTAGGTATAATTACGGATGGAGATTTGCGCAGAATGTTGGAGAAAGAAGCAGACATTACCAAAATTACAGCAGGGGAAATTATGACGGCAAATCCAAGAACTATTCAGGCCAATGAGTATGCAGTAAAGGCATTGCATCTGATGCAGCAATACAAGATCACACAATTGGTAGTTACTGAAGGTAATCAACCCAAAGGTTTTATTCATTTACACGATTTATTAAAAGAAGGCATTGCCTGATGTACCATCATGAATAAAGATGTTTTTGTGGTGTTAATGGCCGGAGGTTTAGGAACCAGGTTTTGGCCCTATAGCAGAAACCATAAGCCCAAACAATTTCTGGATATCTTAGGAACCGGTAAAACCCTTTTGCAGGCTACCGCAGATCGTTTTCAAAATACTTGTCCGCAAGAAAATATTTATGTTGTTACCAATGTAGAACATGTTGAGTTAGTAAAATCACAATTGCCTTTTCTTACTGATGAACAAATACTGGCAGAGCCTATGCGCAGAAATACTGCGCCTTGCATTGCTTATGCAACTTATAAAATCAAAAAGAAAAATTCTGGGGCAGTCATGATCGTGAGTCCTTCAGATCATATAATTCTGAATGAGGAGGCTTTTCAGGCGGTAATTAATGAATCAATTCAGGATGCCAGAGGTAATGACCGCCTGATAACTTTAGGCATTAAGCCTAACCGGCCCGAAACCGGGTATGGTTATATTCAGTATTTAAGTAGTGATAGCAAAATAAAAAAAGTAAAAACCTTTACTGAAAAGCCTGAATTAAGCTTAGCCAAACAGTTTTTAGAAAGTGGAGATTTTGTCTGGAACTCCGGCATTTTTATCTGGTCGGCAGAAGCTATTTATCAAGCTTTTCAAAGGCACTTGCCTGAGTTGGCAGAGATTTTTGATGACATTGAAGGCGATATATTAACTGAGAAGGAAGGACAATCAATCAGAAATGCATATTCACTTTGTAAAAATATTTCTATCGATTACGGGGTAATGGAGAAAGCTGAAAACGTGTATGTGATGCTGGCAGATTTCAGCTGGTCTGACCTGGGATCATGGACAACCCTGCATGAGCTTTCTAAAAAAGATATTGCCAATAACTATGTTGATGCCAACACGATGTTGTATGACTCTCGCAATTGTGTAATTAAAGGACCTAACGATAAACTGATTGTTGTGCAGGGACTAAACGGATACCTGGTTGGTTATTTTGATAATGTGCTTATCATTTGCGAAAAAGATAAAGAAGCACAATTCAGAAGCTTTGTGAATGATGTGAAAGGTAAACCAGATGGGTCAAACTATTTATAATTTTTTTTGTCTCAGCGCTTCAAAAATGGCAATACCTGCCGCTACTGAAACATTAAGTGAGCTTATTTTACCATGTTGAGGTATTTGCACCAACTGGTCGGCAATTCTCAGAACTTTATCTGATATACCATCTTCTTCTGATCCGAACAACAATGCACAGGGTTGGCTGAAATCTGCTTTGTAAATACTGGTATTCGATTTTTCTGTACAAGCTATTACTTGCAATCCACTTTCTTGTACAAAGCGAATGGTTTGCGCAAGATCTTTAACCCTGCACACAGGTATGTAGTTTAGCGCACCTGCTGATGTTTTCATGGCATCGCTGGTTATGGCAGCACTTCCTTTATCTGGGATAACGATGGCATCTGCACCTGCACATTCAGCTGTACGTGCAATAGCGCCAAAGTTTCTTACATCTGTCACCCTGTCGAGTATGATAATGAATGGTTCTTTGCCTTTGTCGAAACAATCCTGAATAATATTTTCTAGTGAAGCATAGCTTATGGCAGAGAGGTAACATAGTACACCCTGGTGATTGCGACTGCCAAGTTTGTTGAGTTTCTGCAAGGGCACAAATGAAAATGGTATTTGATGCTCTTTAAGTAATTGTAAAAGATCGCGCAGCAAATCATTATTCAAACCTTGCTGTATGAAAACTTTTTCTACCTCTTTACCAGAACGCACGGCTTCAGTAACCGCGCGGGTGCCATATATTAAATCCTTTTTCTCCATGCGGTAAAGTTAGAATGTGTGCAACAAGTTTTAATAATTGAGGCAATAATTGTTATAACCTGGCTTTCCGCCAAAGGTCTACATTCCTAAACCAGGAATCGGCTAATCTTTTATCTCTTATTAAGATGTGATTTTCCGGATCGAAAATGGTACCGCTTCTAACAAAACTAAAACGTAGCTTTTGAGTACCCATTGGATAAACCCATGTTTCACGGCCATCAACTTTGAACATTTCATCCGGCTCACCATAAATCATCAAAATCATACCCCTGTCTGTTTTCCAGCCTTCTTTAAATGAACTGAAATACTCATTGGCCATTTCAACTCTTCGGTAATAATTTCTGATGAAAATTCTTGCGCGCTCAGCATCTTTGGTGATGTCTAAAATTATTCTGTCAAACTCAGCTTTTGAACTGCGTGCTTGTTCTAACCTGTTGAACTCGTTTTTTGTGGTAATGTAAACCAGCGGAGGAGGAAGTTCAGAAAGTTTGGCGGTCTTAGGATAAAATTCATTTTCAACCCTGAAGGCAAAGCCTTTGGCAGAATTGGTATCGGCCTGCACCAGGTAAAGTCCTTCTTGTTTAAATCTTGTTACCGTTCTAAAGTAGTTGAATTGAAAAATAGAATCGGGCACAAGATTTTTTTCTGCCCTTGGATTTTCAACCATGGGTGCTGCACTGGCATTAAACTCAAGTTTATAATAAAAAACGGTAAGCAATGAATCTTTTATCTCGGCAGCCAACATACCTACCGAATCAAGCGATGTAATGTAATTATCTAATATCGGTTCTCCTTTGGTATTAATCAGGTAGCCATCAATTGGATAATTATTATTCAAAACCTGATCAAAATAATAAAGCACGCCTCTGATCTCTACACGGGCAACTAAAAGTTGTGTATCTTCAATTGCCGGAATATTAACCGTACCCGTAATTAGTCCGGGCGCTTTTTCAATAATACTTACTGAAGAGCCTGGAATAATTACCGGATTTTCATCTTTATAAGATTTTCTCCGCTCAAACAGTATAAGCACTTCATCATTTGAAGAACGGTGATGTAATTCAAAAAAAAGTCTTAAACCTGCAG
>DAOLDI010000045.1:0-9620 GCA_035327445.1 Cyclobacteriaceae bacterium
GTACAATACACCTGAGTTTGACCTGATGGTGATCCCCAAAGACGTAAGTAATCTGGATACTGCTTTGTTTACTTCTCTGTTTCAAATTACATTAAAGGACTTTGAAGAAAGGATGTTGGCGGCCAGGCGGTACTCACGCGTAAAGCCTTCTGTGTTTATCAAACAATTATCGAATCAGGATTTTGCCGGTATTCAGGATTACATGGATTTGTTTCCGGGATTTTTTATTCAGCCCAGAACAACACGCGGATATACATCACCCTCATTGGCAAATGCACTTGGCTACGTAAGTGAAATTTCTAAAAATCAATTAGCACGTGATAGTAATCGTTACTACAGACAAGGCGATTACATAGGTCAAAGCGGAATTGAAGCTTACTATGAAGAGGTGCTGCGCGGTAAACGTGGAGTGCGGTATAAGTTGCGCAATGTGCAGGGTGTTGAAAAAGGAAAATTTAATGATGGCAAATGGGATACACTTTCAATACCTGGTAAAAGTTTACTTACCACAATTGATTTAAACCTGCAGGCTTATGGTGAGAAATTGCTTAAAGGAAAAACAGGAAGCATAGTAGCCATTGAACCCAAAACGGGTGAGATACTGGCCTTTGTTTCAGGCTCTTTTTATGATCCGGCTATGTTAACCGGAAGAAAATTCAGCAGCAATTTTTCTGAACTTACCAGAGATTCGCTCAAGCCATTATTTAATCGCCCGCTAATGGCCATGTACCCTCCGGGTTCAATTTTCAAAATGGTACAATCTCTTATTGCTTTGCAGGAAGGTGTTATAAGTTATGAAACAGTTTTCCCGTGTAACCGGCAATTGGTGAATTGCCATAATCATGCAAACCCTTCTGATTTATTCGGGGCCATCAAGAATTCATGCAACCCTTACTTCCACCAAACCTTCAGAAGAATTATTAATCAGAATAAAAGTCCGAATACTTTTATCGATTCTCGCATTGGCCTTGATACCTGGAAATCTTATGTTGATCGTTTTGGATTAGGTAAACCTTTGGGAGTTGATTTACCCAGCGAGAAAGGCGGACAGATGCCAAGCAGCGCATTGTACAACAGAATATACGGAGAAGGTAGCTGGAAATTTTCTACTATCTATTCTTTGTCGATTGGGCAGGGAGAAATGTTGGTAACCCCTTTACAAATGGCAAACCTGGCTGTAATCATTGCCAATAAAGGTTATTACTATACACCACACATGGTAAGAGCTGTTGAGGGTGAAGAAGACATTGCCTATCGCAGATTTGAAACCGGCATTGATGCCAAATATTTTGAGTTTGTGCAATTGGCCATGGCAGAAGCAATATACGGTACAGCCGGAAGAGCGGCCATAAGCGATATCAAGATTGCCGGTAAAACAGGTACAGCTGAAAATCCGCATGGCGAAGATCATTCTGTTTTTATGGCCTTTGCACCATACGAGGATCCAAAAATTGCAATTTCGGTTTATGTAGAGAATGCAGGCTGGGGTGGAAGAGCAGCGGCTTCAATTGCCAGTTTAATGATTGAACAATATCTGAGAGGAAGCATCAAGCGTCCTTACCTGGAAGATTACGTATTGAAAGGAGAATTCATCTATTGAAAAGAAGAGACGAAATATCGGCCAGTAAGATTGATTGGGTTACCGTTTCACTCTACCTTTTAATTGTTGCGCTAGGCTGGCTCAATATCTATGCAGCCGTTTATGACGACAGCATCCAATACTCTATTCTTAACCTTACACAGAACTCTGGCCGACAGTTTATCTTCATCATTGCTTCATTTTTTCTGATAGGCGCAGTAATGCTGGTAGACATGCGCTTTTATGAGACCTTCGCCTATATCATTTATGCAGTAATTATTTTCTTACTGATTTTCGTTTTGATAAGCGGTACAGTTGTAGCCGGATCTAAATCATGGTTCAGTATTGGCATATTCAGATTTCAGCCTTCTGAGTTCGCCAAGTTTGCAACGGCCCTTGCAGCAGCAAAATATATTTCTACTATAGGCTTTAAGTTTGATAACCTGAAAGACTTAGCCAGCATTGCAGCCCTTGTAGGTTTACCAGTACTGTTGATTTTACTGCAAGGTGATACCGGCACAGCACTTGTGTTTACAATTTTAGTACTTCCCTTTTTCAGAGAAGGACTTTCGCCCTGGATATTGATACTCGGAGCTGCTGCTGCAATTATTTTTGTGCTTACACTATTGGTTGAGAACCAGATTTATTTGCATGCGGGTATTGTAGTTATACTAATTGCACTCATAGTTGTGGGTAAAAAAACTTTTAGGCGCATTGCCTCACTTACTTTTGGCGCAATATTAATTATCGGGGTAATCGAAAGTGTTGATTACATTATTACAGATGTATTGAAGCCTCACCAGCAAAACCGTATCAAGGCCCTTATTAATCCCGATGCCGACCCTTTGGGTTATGGTTGGAATGTTACTCAATCTAAAATAGCCATTGGCAGCGGAGGCATGTGGGGCAAAGGATTTTTAAATGGTACGCAAACAAAATTTGATTTTGTGCCCGAGCAAAGTACTGATTTCATTTTTTGCACCATTGGTGAAGAACATGGCTGGATAGGCAGCTTGATTTTAATTTCATTATTCGTAGCACTCATGCTCAGAATAATTCATCTGGCCGAACGGCAGAAGTCAAGATTTTCGCGCGTGTATGGTTACTGTGTGGCAGCCATCATTTTCTTTCACTTTGCAGTGAATATCGGCATGACCATCGGCTTGTTTCCGGTTATTGGAATTCCATTGCCTTTCTTCAGCTATGGAGGTTCTTCACTTTGGGGCTTTACAATTTTGCTTTTTGTTTTTTTGAAGCTTGATGCGCACCGCATGCAAATGCTTACACGCCTCTGAGTTTACAGAAAACGTTTTTCCACCAGTTCCATAAACTCAAGGTACTCTTCACTTTCTTTATCCCAGTCGGCATGGTTCTCTGCAATAAATCTGTAGGCTACTGATTTATCGGCACAACTATCAATAAAATCAATACTCTTGTTACATATTTCGGCATTGCCTTTAAACAATGCGTTTACAAACATAAATCGCTGATTAATACTCAGGCTCTCTTTAATTGATTTGATTTTGGTACGCTGAAAATTATCTGCCAGCGAAGGCTTCTCAGTTTTAGCCAGGCTTTCATTCAGCATGTTTTTGCCAGATTGCGCAGCAATGGCAGGCTTGGGCTCTGTAACAACTTGTGCTGGCGGGCTGAATGAGGTGTAGAATTTTTCAGGATCTAAAGCAAGAATGCTAGAGAATTGTTGGATATACTCTTCAAAATCGGCAGGACTAAAACTCAACTCCTGTAAAATATGATCCAGCATTTTAAATGCTTCAGCCCCGCTTAATTCCTTTATTCCTCTTCGCTCAATTTCTTCAACCAATCCATTTAAGGGTTCCTGGTTGATCTTGATGTACCTGAGGCGCTCTTTCAAATTTGCCAACTTTATGATGGGTTGCTCTTTTATCATTCTTGAAAAATAATCGTACGGAGCAAAAACCAGCAGTAAGGTATTGGTGGTAGCCATTTTAAGCATGGGGGCGAAATGGCCTGAATCAATCAGAATATTATTGGAGAGTACATTCATGAAATTTTGAAAACTCTCTTTCACTTCGGCAGCATCAAAATCAAAGTACGGACTTTTCATTTTCTCTGACTCCTCTTTCCAGGCTTTCAGCAGTTCGTCAAGAACAAAAAGATTAACCTGCTTAACCGGACTCAGGTTGAGAATTTCTTTTCCGCTGATTTTGAATTTCTTAGAAAAAAAATCCTGAACCAATTTGCCTGAAAAGCTCAGGCTGTAACTGTCAATGGCTTTCCAATTGAGTTTTTCCTCCATACGCCCCGAAAGAATTTAATTATCTTGCCCCTCGCAATTTTACAAGGGTATCTGGCAAAGTTAACTGAATATGCCTAAAATTATTATCAGCAATCTGCAGAATAAAACTATAGAGGTTAAGGCCGATGGAAGTACTATTTTGCAACATATTCAGGAAGCTTATCTTGACTGGATGCACACTTGCGGAGGCAAGGGCAGATGCACAACCTGCAGGGCTAAAATACTTTCGGGTTGGGCGGCATTATCAGAACTTAGTGCAGCAGAAGAAAAGTTTAAGTCAAAAGGACTTTTAAAAGAAGATGAACGATTGTGTTGCCAGGCTGTATTAAGGGAGGATATTTTGATAGAGGTACCCGTAGACTGCCAATTGCCTCATGTAAGCTATTCGGCAAGCCGGGTAAAATCATGAAAAGAAGACTTATTTTTCAACCATGTTTATAGAACCTAATCTGGGCAGAACAAGAAAACCTGAAGGCTATGGCTGGATAGAGGTGATTTGTGGCTGTATGTTTTCAGGTAAGACCGAAGAGTTGATTCGCAGGCTAAACCGCGCACTTATTGCTAAGCAGAAGGTGGAAATATTTAAGCCAAGTGTAGACAAGCGCTATCATGTAGAACAAATTGTGTCGCATAATGAAAATGCCATTCGTTCTACACCGGTAGATTTTGCCAACGATATTCTCTTACTGGCAGGAGATTGTGATGTAGTGGGCATTGATGAAGCACAGTTTTTTGATGAACAAATTGTAGAAGTATGCAACCACCTTGCTAATGCGGGTAAACGTGTAATTGTTGCAGGCCTTGATATGGATTATGAAGGTAAACCCTTTGGGCCAATGCCAAATTTATTGGCAACTGCAGAGTTTGTAACCAAGGTGCATGCCATATGTGCGGTTAGCGGTGAATTGGCTTCTTATTCTTTTCGGCTGTCTGATGATGACAAACAAGTATTGCTGGGAGAAAAAAACAGGTACGAAGCCCGCAGCAGAAGGGCATTTACTGAAGGCATGAAGAAGCGTAAAAAATTGTAATGCGGATACTCCTAATTTTACTGCTGCTTTCAAATGTTGTTTGGCTTCATGCTCAAACCGAAATTCCGATTGGAAGCTGGAGATCGCATGCTTCAGGTTTTGATTTAAAGCAATTGCAAGTCAGCAATAGCCGGGTATTAGCTTCAAGCAAACAATCAATTTTAATTTTCAATAAAGCACAGCAGGAAGTACAGCTAATCAACAAGTTCAATCGTTTATCTGCTGCCAACATCAGTGCATTTGCTTATGATGAAAGCAGAAGTATTTTATTGGTTGCATATGAAGACGGCAACATTGACCTGGTGAGTAATCAGGGTACTTTTAATTTTCCGCAGATACGTAATGCATCATTAACCACTTCTAAACGCATTAACCATGTATTCATTCATCAGCAATTTGCTTATCTCTCTGCTGACTTTGGCGTAGTTGTTTTTGATCTGCAGCAAAAAGCAATACGAGAAACACTGCGCGAAATTGGTGCTGGAGGAAGTTCGCTGAAAATCAATAGAGCTAATGTGCTGGGCGATTCTATTTTCCTGGCATCTGAAAAAGGTGTGCTGGCATCTCGTATTGATGGAAGCGTAAACCTCCTGGATTTTAATAACTGGAAGCGCATGGATGCATGGGTATTAAATACTAACATTCCTGATTTGCTCGTATTCAATAATAAAATTTACATCAGCATTCCTGGCCTTGGCCTGTACACTTACCAGACAGGTAACTGGCAATTTGAATTGAGCATAGAAGATCAGGATGTGCGGGCGCTTGCAGTAGGTAACAATAAAATTTATCTCATCATCAATGGCAAGGTTTTTAGTTACGATGGCAACTTGCAGGAAGAAAACTTTAATGCAGAGCTTAATGCTAATGCAGCCATTGGAGATATTGATGGAAGTATTTGGGTTGCCGATGCTTTCAATGGCCTCTTAAGACAAAGAAATTCAACAACTGAGGCCATAAAAATTAATGGTCCGCTGCGCGATGAAAACTGGAAACTGCAGCAAAGTGCTTTAGGTACAATTGTTTTGCATGGCGGCTATAATCAAAGCAAGCAAGGCCTTGAGCAGCCTGCACAATTAAGTATTTTCAAAGATGCAGTTTGGACGGGCAGATCGGCCATAGCGGTTAATGGATTTCCTGCATTGCAAGCCTGTAATGATTTAGTTGCCTTGGCTGAAACCGGCAGAAGCAGTCCTGCCTATTTGTTGGCATGCTTCGCTGAAAATTTACAAGCGTATGATGCCAACTGGCAAGCCCTTGATTTAAACACTTCCATATTTGCACAATCAAAAATTGTAGCGATAAAACGCGATGCTGATAAAATATGGATTGCAAGATATGATCATCCTGAACCATTGGTTTTGTATCAGGCAGATGGCAGCTTCAACACATTCAGTTTTCCTCAGTTTTCAGTTTCACGCTACATAACAGATATCAACATTGATGCGCTTGGAAATATATGGATACTTACTGAGCCTGCTTTTGGTGGCGGTGTTTTGGTTTTTAATCCGCAGCAAAATCAAATGGTGCAATTAAACACACAGGCTAATACGGGTGCATTACCTGATAATCGTGTGTATGCCTTAAGTAATGACCGCGAAGGGCAAGTCTGGATTGGCACTCACCAAGGAGTATGTTTTTTCAGAGATCCGGCTGCAGTTTTTGGCAACAATGTAAATGCCATCAGACCGATTTTTGAAAATCGTTTTTTGCTGAGAGATGAGCGGATTTATGCCATAGCAGTTGATGGGGGTAACAGAAAATGGATAAGCAGCGATAATGGTGTTTGGCTTTTTAGTGCAAATGGCGAAAGCCTGATTCAGTTTTTTGATGCTGCAAATAGTCCTTTGCCGGTTTCAGCTGTAAAACATTTGAGCATAGAGCCAAGAACTGGCGAAGTATTTTTTGGTACGGATGCAGGTTTAGTTTCTTATCGGGCTGATGCAACCCTGGCTGCTAATAAACACGAGGAAGTAAAGATTTTTCCTAATCCGGTTACCGGAAATTTTGCAGGCACAGTTGGCATTAGCGGTCTTGCCACAGATGTAAGTGTGAAGATTACCGACATACAGGGAAAATTAATTTTTGAAACGCGGGCAAACGGTGGCACCGCCACATGGAATGTAAGAGATTTAAATGGCAGGCGTGTAAGCTCAGGCATGTACATGGTGTTTAGCGCCAGTGCCGATGGCAAAGAAACCCATGTAGGCAAAATTGCTGTTGTAAATTGATGGCGAATTTTGGAGCCAGTTTTAAAATAAATTTTCACTTTATTAATTTTTAAGGTCTTGCTGCACAAAACAAGAGGTATAGTACTTAGGTTTACGCCTTATCGTGAAAGCACGATAATCGTTAACATATTTACTGAGTTGTTTGGTCTGCAAGCCTACATTGTAAATGGCGTAAGAAGCAAACAAGCCAAAAGTAATAAGATAGCTTTCTTTCAACCCCTTACATTGCTGGATATGGTGGTGTATCATAAAGAGAATGCAAACATGCATCGCCTGAAGGAGTTTCGTTGCTATTACCCTTACGTAGAATTAGGAAGCAACATCATCAAGTCGAGTATGGGCATATTTCTGAATGAGTTATTCAATAAAGTTTTGCGGGAAGAAAGTCATGCGCATGAAATATTTTCTTTTGTTGGTGATGCCATGATTACTTTAGATAAACAACAAAAAGGGATTGAAAACTTTCATCTGATTTTGATGGTCAAACTCAGTCATTACCTCGGCTTTGGCCCGGCAAATGTGCAGGAGCTTTTAGGACCCAGATATGTAAATGAGGAGGAACAAAATGTACTGGCACAGATAATCAAAGCAGATTTTGATACCTTTATCAAGTTGAGTAATGAAAAGAGGAGAATATTATTAGGGCAATTACTGGCTTTTTATCAGGAGCATATTGACGGATTGGGAGAGATGCGCTCTGTAAATGTGTTAAGAGAAGTATTGGATTAATCAATAAAACATATGCAGGCAGACATTAATCAATGGAAAAAAGAGATTGATGAAATAAGCGAAAAATTCAGATCAAGTTTTGGCAACTTGACAGAAGCAGAACTAAACTGGAAGGCAGATGCACATACATGGAGCATCGCGCAGAATATCGATCATCTCATGCTGATCAATAAGAGTTATTACCCCATCATTCAAAAAGCCTTACAGAAAAAGCTTGACTTGCCCTGGTTTGCCAAGTTAAGTTTTGTGCATAAAAACGTAGGGAGAATGATCTTAATGGCATCGCAACCAGACCGTAAAAAGAAACTAAGCACTATGCCGGTATGGATGCCGGCTACCGGTAATCTTTCGGCCGATATTGTGGAGCAATTTGTTAAACATCAGGATGAATTCAAACAAGTAATGGAGGGATGCAGGTCATTGTTAATGAATAATACTTTAATTCATTCTCCTGCTAATAATTCAATTGTTTACAAACTTTCAGATGCTTTTGAAATTATCATCGCACATGAAAAGAGACACTATGAACAAGCGAATGAAAGCATGTTATTGATGCGGCAAAATAATTTTAGCAATTGATTGATGAGGAAAATGTGGTTCTTCATAATTTTTGCCGTGCTTTTGTTATTAGCAAGCATTCATGTTTTTTTTCAGGATAAATTTATTTTTCAGGGAGCGTACCTTAAGCAAGATCACACCTATGTATTCGAATATGATTTTACTGAGCACTTTATTGAAGTAGAGCCCGGTATAAAATTAAACGCGCTATGGTTTAAGCCTGATAGTGCAAGCAGAGGTCTTATCCTTTATTTTCATGGCAATGCCGGTAATTTAGACAGATGGGCAGAAGTTGCAGTTGATTTTATTCCGCGTAATTATGAACTGTTTATTATTGATTACAGAGGGTATGGCAAAAGCAATGGCACACCCACTGAATTAAACCTATACCATGATGCAGAAAGAGTTTATGATTGGGTACAACAAAGAACTTCAGCACCAATTATTATTTATGGACGCTCATTAGGCGCCAGCATTGCGGCATATTTGTCAAGTATTGTTCAGCCTGATTTATTGTTTTTAGAGACACCTTTTCATGAATTGCGTGGAGTCTTATCAGGTTTGTTATTTAATGTAACAAGGATATTTCCACTTCATTACCGCTTTTCTACTATTGATTATTTGGCGAAGGTTAAAGGGAAGGTAATAATTTTTCATGGCACCAAAGATTTTATTGTTCCGCTGAAATCTGCAGAAAGGTTAAAGGGGGTATTAAAGTCAACCGATGAATTTATTGTGATAGAAGGGGCTAATCATGATAATATCAATATCTATGAAATCTATGATGAGAAGCTGACTGAAATATTAGATTGATGCTACTTGGCATCTCAATTTTTAATGTGTAATTTTTCACATGCTGTACACCCTAATTACCGGCTTGCTTGTTTTCTATATAGCTCTTTGCCTGGTGTTTTATTTTTTCCAGCATTATTTTTTCTTCCGACCCGAAATTTTATCTACCGCTTTTAAATATCAATATGCTTTTCCTTTTGAAGAATTTCATTTCCACATGAAAGATGGTGGCCGTGTTAATGCTATTTATTTTAAGGTACCAAATGCAAGAGGGGTTGTGTATTATCTGAAAGGAAATTCAAAAAGTATTAAGGGCTGGGGAAAGTTTGCTAAAGATTTTCTGAGCAATGGTTATGATTTCATGATGATGGATTACCGTGGTTTTGGTAAAAGTCGCGGTAAGCGCACACAAAAATTAT
>DAOLDI010000046.1:0-9430 GCA_035327445.1 Cyclobacteriaceae bacterium
ATACGATAGAAGCAGTAAGTCCGGCAGGTTGTGTGAGTGCAAGCAGACAGGTGATTGTTACGGTGAGTCCAGTGCCAAGTGTTAGTGCATCAGATCAAACAATATGCAGCGGAGAAGAAGTTACCATTAATTTAACTAACGCACCCAATAATGTTTCGGGTACAACATATGCATGGTTAGCTATTCCAAGTGCTAATGTGATTGGCGCTGCAAATGGAGATGGCTCAGTAATCAAACAAACTTTGAGTACTTCCGATGCAAATGTTGGCATTGTAACTTATCGAATTACACCAACTGCTAATAATTGTGATGGATTGCCTGTTGATGTTGTTGTAACAGTCAATCCAATAGCTACGGTAGATGCAGGTATAAACTTTGCTGTTTGCGAACCGAGTGAGATTAATATTATTGGTTTTATAGGTGGCAGTGCAAGTACAGGCACCTGGACAGTTGTGACTGGAGCAGGAAATATAATACCGGGTTTAATTACACCTGTGGCTGGTGGATTTAATGTAAGTGCTGTTTATGAAGTAGCCTCATCTGATATTGCTACAGATGTTGTCCTTAGATTAGAAACGAACGATACTGATGGAACTGGCCCTTGCGCCGCAGTTTTTGATTTATTAACCATATCAATTAATAGAAGTGCCACAGTCACTTTGCCAGCTGATTACGTAGTATGTGAGCCTCAATCTATTTTGTTAACCGGAACAATTGGAGGAAGTGCAACTGCAGGCATTTGGTCTGTATCAACTGGAACTGGTACATTAACCTCTAGTAGTATAACAGGAAATACAATTACTGCAACTTACTTCCCTTCGGCTGATGACATCAATTCAATTGTAACATTCATGTTGTCATCTAATGATCCCGATGGATTTGGACCCTGCACGGTGGTTGAAGACGAAATTAATATTACCATCAATGAGGCAGCAAGAGTGAGTGCAGGTCCGGATATCTCAATTTGTGAAGACAGCCCCTCAGTATTAATTCAAGGTAGTATTGCTGGTTCAACTTCTACAGTTACCTGGTCGGGTGGAGCAGGATTATTAGATAATATAAATGCAGTTACACCTGTTTATGAATTTAGCAATCCTGCTGAAAACGGGACGCAAATAAGGCTTACTGTAGTGGCAGAAGATCCCGATGGAAGCGGACCTTGTACTTCTGTTTCTGACCAAATGGTTCTGACAATAAATAGATTGCCCGAGGTTATTTTTTCAGGATTGCCACCAAATTCACCACCTTTCCCGCCTGCAGTAGCAGAAAATACCTTACCAAGTGAATTAATTGGAAACAGGGCTGGAGGTCTATTTACAATTGCTCCAGCATTGGGTTTGGGTTCAACATTCATTAATGTCGTTGATAGGGTAATTTTTGATCCCTCTGCAGCCACTTT
This sequence comes from Cyclobacteriaceae bacterium, assembly GCA_035327445.1. GTDB lineage: Bacteria > Bacteroidota > Bacteroidia > Cytophagales > Cyclobacteriaceae > DAOLDI01. The sequence goes on from DAOLDI010000046.1 coordinate 1,400, forward strand.
AGGAAGTAATTTTATTACCTATACATTTACAGACATTAATGGTTGTACAAATTCAAATACGCAAGAAGTTGTTGTAAATCCTGTTACAGTAGTAGATTTTTCTGTACAAGGTTCAGTTCAGGATGAATTTGGTAATTTCATCATATGTGGAGATCAAGGATTAATTCAATTAATCGGGAATCCACCCGCATCATCGGGTAAAACGCCAATTACCACGTTTACTGGACTAAGTGCAGAGATTGACTCAAAGATTGTTAGAGTTGGCAATGAATTCTATATCGATACTGATGGATTAGCTTCAGGCAGTTACCAGATAGATTATATTTATCAAAATGAATTTGACGCAATTACATTCAGAAGAAGAGGTATAATAGTTTATGCTACAGCAATTGCAGCCATCAATGTAGATAACTCGTGTATAAGCGAAGCAATCAGGTTTAATGATGCCTCAACTTTCCCAGCATTTCCTCCGGCTCTTCAAACAGAAATTGCTCAGTGGAATTGGCAGTTCGATGATGGTGCTTTTAGTGCACTTCAAAATCCAGATCACATTTATAATAATGCAAGGGTATATAATGTTGTACTCAACGTAGTAACAGATAGAGGTTGTAGAAGCAGTGCTTCATTGCCTATTCGGGTTGGAGATGTTCCGATTGTAAACTTTGAGTGGAGTGGTGTTTGTAATAATGATGCAACTGCTTTCGAGGATAAAACAGATCCTGGATCGATTAGTATTATTGAAACCTATCGTTGGGACTTTGGAGATGGTTATTCTGTGGAAGGTCCTGCAAACGGAACAATACCAAGTGATGAAAACTTTGGAAGAACAACCGGAACATTTAAAGATCCTGCGCATAAATACGATGAATTTCAAAGCTACACGGTAAGATTATCAGTCACTACTAATGATGGTTGTAATAACTCAGAAGAAAATATAATTTTTATTCTTCCTTATACAACCATTACACCAACAATTGGAGTTGAATACTTTGAAGATTTTGAAGCGGATGATGCCGGGGGATGGATAAGAGAAGATATACCAAACAGATTTCTTCAACCTAATGGTTCTTCAATTATAGTTAGAGGAGATACAAGCTGGATCCATGGAATTCCTAATGGAGAACATATTAACGCACTAAATTCTGATGGAAAAGTTTGGTGGACAGGCGCAAACAATAGTTCATATTACATGAATGAAAAATCTGTTGTTAATGGACCTTGTTTTAATTTAACAGAATTGCAAAGACCAATGATTTCTATTGACTATTGGGTTGACGCTCAAGACAGATTTGATGGTGCAGTAGTTCAATATTCAGTTAATGGGGGCTTGACATGGTTGAATATAGGCAGCGCAAATATAACTGATGGACTTAATTGGTATAATGGTGCAAATATTGTGAGTCAACCAGGTACCTCTACAAGTAATCCATTTGGTTTCGGATGGACAGGGCGTTCAAACGGCTGGAGAACAGGCAGATTTAGTTTGGATCAGATTCCTACAACAGATCCAATTAATCCATTGAAAAACCCCAGAGAACAAGTTCGTATTCGTGTTGCTTTCGGTAGTGATCCCAATAACCCTCCAGGAGAAATATTTGATGGATTTGCATTTGACAATGTATTTGTGGGGGATAAGAAACGTACCGTTTTAGTTGAGCACTTTACTAACCTCAATGATCCTAATAGTCAGGTAGCTGACAACAGAATTGAACAATGGAGACAACAGGGAATTGCCAAGCGTGGTTTGTCTGATTTCAATACTGTTCAGTATCATCTTGGTATTCCAAATTCAGACGAAATCAATCGTGATAATCCTGCAGATCCTGCAGCCAGAAGTGTTTTATATGGTATTCCAACCAGTCCAAGAACGTTTATTGATGGTATAGTAGATCCTCCAAGATTCAATGGTATCATCTCTGATATTTTTGAGGTTGACATCGAGCGTCAGGCCATGATTGATCCTGAATTTGATATTGAAGTTACCGCATTAGACGCTCCTGAAGATCAGGTATCATTAGAAGTACTTGTGCGGGCACGTACAACGGTTACAAATTCGGTAGCTATTCATGCTGCTTTAATACAGAAGGATGTTGTTGTAAATAGTATTACAAATAGAAATGTGCTTAGAAAGTTGTTGTTTGGAACAACCGGAAGAGTTGCAACTATTAACTGGATTGAAGGCACAGAACTCACCGTTCTGGAGCAAAACATTCCGCATGGTATAGTTTCAAGAACACAGGATGTGCAGAATAACCTGGATAATCTTGCTGTTGTTGTATTTGTTCAGGATCGAATCACAAGAAGGATTTATCAAAGCAAGCAAATTGATATTACCGGTAAGCGAGAGATTCGCCCGGTTGGAGTAGAAGACTTTATGCAAACTGAGCTTGAAAAGATTTCTATATACCCTAATCCTGCATCAAGAGTAATGAATATTGGCATAGATGATTTGCTCGCGTATGAATATCAATGGAAGCTTATTGACCAGCGAGGTGTTGAAGTGTTAAATGGAGATTTAAACTTGCATGAATCATTAAATCAACAAGTAGATATTAGCAAATTGCCTAATGGTATTTATCACCTGGTTATTGGCCATATCAACAGGCCGCTTGTTAGAAGAAAAGTGGCAGTAATGAATAGAGGGGTTAACTAAAAATTCATTTCATTTAGTTGTTCAAGAATATTTTTTGATCGATTTAATAATTCTTGCGTAACATTAAATGCTTCTTCATCAGAATTGATTTTAGACTTCTTTGATTTTGAATAATAGGCATCAAAGCTTACGGCCAGTTCTTTAATATTTTTTAAGCCCAGTAAATCAAGTGATGGTTTCAATTTATGTATTGCCCCATATACTCCTTTAAGATCTTTTTTTTGAATATTGTCTTCAATGTCAACTAATGTTTTCGGTATACTTGTTACTAAGGTATTCAGCATATCATCTATGAACTCTTTGTTGTTGCCAGATATCTGCTTTAAGTAGTTTAAGTCAATTACATCAGACTTCGGGGGTATATCAGAAATACTACTTTGAAAGGTCTTAGTTGAAGTATCTAACCTGTTTAGAAGTAAAAACAGTTCATCAGGATTAAAAGGTTTGGTAATAAAATCATTCATGCCACATGCAATACTGTTTTCATGATCTGCTTTATTGGCTGTTGCTGAAACGGCAATGATTGGGACTTTCTTATTTATTTTTCTAATTTCTTTAGTTGCTTCAAAGCCATCCATTACAGGCATCATAATATCCATTAATATAATATCGTAAGTATTGCCTGATTTTATTTTTTCAACGGCTATCAAACCGTTTTCAGCAAAATCTACACTAAAGTTCCATCTCTTAAGTAGTGTTCCGGCATATAATCTGTTTATATCATTGTCTTCTACAAGAAGTACAGACAGTTTATCAAATGTTGATGCTAATGAAATAATCTCATTACTTACCACCAGGTTTAACATATCTTTTTCAGTACCTACTGGATAGGGGATAGAAAAAGTAAATTCGCTACCTTTATTTACTACACTTGTTACACCAATTTCTCCACCTTGCAATTCCACCAATTGTCTGGCAATTGTAAGTCCAAGCCCTGTGCCGCCAAATTTGCGGGTTATGCTTTCATCAGCCTGACTAAAACTCTCAAAAATCAAGCTCAGCTTTTCGGGCTGTATTCCAACGCCATTGTCCTTTACAGAAAACTGAACGGTACATATACCATTATCTTCCTGAAGATTTATTGCATCAATAATAATTTTCCCACGAGTAGTAAATTTAATTGCGTTGCTAAGTAAGTTGCTAAGTATTTGATTTAGCCTTACAGGATCACCAAGTAATACTTTATCCAGCTTCGGACTTATTGAATAAACAAGCTCATTGTTTTTTTCTTTAGCATGAAAACTGAAAGTACTTATTAATGAAGGTACAAGTTCAGAGATTTTGAAGCCTATTTTTTCGAATTTCAATTTTCCTGATTCAATGAGCGATAAATCCAGGATATCATTAATGATTACCTTGAGATTTTCTGCAGAATATTTGATGGCATTTAAATAACTATTTCGCTCTCGTATGTCATATGAACCTGTAAGCAAGTTAGTCATGCCTATGATACCATTAATCGGGGTTCTGATTTCATGACTGATTTTTGCCAGAAACTGCTCTTTGGTTTTTTGAGCCTGAACTAATTCTTCTGCAAATTTTTTCCTTTGAGAAATATCTCTGCAGTCAAGAATAAGACCCTCTATATTCTCTTTATGTTTTAGATTGATAGAGTTAAATTCCAAGAATGTATAATGCCCGTCTGCACAAAGAAATTGAAATTCAATTTTTTCTGCATAGGGCAATTCTTTTACTTTTTCAAACGAATCTTTAAACTCATCAATAAACTCAGGAAGTATAAACTCAAAAAAACTTTTATTGACAAGTTGCTTTCTGTTATATCCAAGAATTTCAGACGTGGATGGATTGCAGTATCTTATGTTTCCCTCATAATCCAAAATGATAATAATATCAGAACCATCTTCAACAACTGCTTTATAAAAGCTTCCAGAGTCTAGGTAAGAAGATAAATCGCTCATAGGGTTAAATGCCGGCAGCTTCCATTTCTTTTAAGTATCGGTAAATGGTTGATTTACCAATATCCAGTATTTCAGCTACTTTAAATACGTCATTATCATATTTATTTAAATAATGTCTGATTATCTGAAAAGTGTATAGCTGAAGTGTCATTTCATTCATTAGTAATTGGGTGTCCTTATTTAATGTATTGAAAGTTATGTCCTCAGCCTGAATTTCATTATTGCTGCACATAACTGAGGCAAGCTCAATAATAGCCTTTAACTCACGAACGTTTCCGGGGTAGTTGTATGTAAGAAGCTTTTCCTGAGCCTTGTCTGTGATTGCGATAGGTGCTAACTGATTGTCTAAAGTGAATTGATCAAGTAAATGTTTTGCAATCAATAAAATATCAGAACTCCTGTCTCTTAAAGGAGGCAAATGAATGGGTAATCCTAAAAGTCTGTAGTAAAGATCTTCTCTGAAATTGTTAGCCTTAACTTCTTCTGCCAGATTTTTATGGGTTGCAGTTATAACCCTCACATCTAGTTTTATTACCTGGTTGCTACCTATTCGGGTTAGTTCTTTTTCCTGTAATACTCTCAGTAATTTGGCTTGCAGGTTAGGATCCATATCACCGATTTCATCCAGGAAAATCGTTCCGCCCATGGCTTCTTCAAATTTGCCAATTCGCCTGGTAATAGCACCTGTAAAAGCCCCCTTTTCATGTCCGAATAATTCACTTTCAATTAATTCAGATGGAATTGCGGCAATATTTACGGCTACAAATGGTTTATTCTTTCGATTGGAATTGTAATGGATAGCCTTGGCAACCATTTCTTTTCCCGTACCAGTTTCTCCGGAAATTGAAACTGTGATATTGGTGCCTGCAGCTTTTTCCAGTAATTCAAAAATCTTTTTAATTGCCGGACTTTTACCAATGATGGTTTTTTCAAATTCGTATTTACGAGAAATTTCCTGCTTGAGGTGATTAATTGTCTTGACTAGCGAGAGATTGTTACGGGCATTTTTAATTGAATTAAGCAGCCTGTCTTTTGTCTCTTCATCTTTTGTGATGTAATCAAATGCGCCAGATTTAAGTAATGAAACAGCCGTACCTATTTTTTCCTGAGCCGAAATGATGATGACAGGAATTTCGATATCAAAATTTTTAATTTCCTCCAGAATTTGCTCACAGCTCAAATCGGGTAGTGTGTAATCTAGTGTAATGATATTAGGTTTCTTGTGGAGCTCTTTTAAGAAATCTTTTCCATTGCTGAATGTGCTAATCTCATAGTCCGGGTTGAGCTCAAGTACATATTTTAAAAATTTAGTATAAACAAGGTCATCTTCTACAATGAATATGCTAACAGGGTCTTTTTCGTACATGCTCAACTATTATTTAATTACTAAATAAGGTATTTTTACAATATCTTAATCAATTAGTACCGAAACAAGTATTCATAATGGTAAAGCAATTTGATGGACTTAATACTGACGAAATTGAGCTAATGTACAAAGCACCAATACTTGTGAGTATTTTAATTGCCGGAGCTGACGGTAATATCGACAAAAGTGAAATACGACAGGCTGTAATTACAGCACAAAATCAATCACTAAAAGGGGCTTCAGAGTTAGATGATTTTTTGAAAGATGCCAGTGCTGATTTTGAAGACAAGCTGAAAATTTTGCTTAATGCATACCCTGTCAATTATGAAAATCGTAATGAACAGATTATTAATGACTTATCTAATATTAATTCAATTTTTACTAAAGTAGATAAGCATTTTTCTAAATCACTCTATAACTACCTGAAAGACCTGGCCAGGCAGGTAGCGGAGTCCTCTGGTGGAGTTTTGGGATTCAAAAAGGTTGGTAGTGACGAGGCCAAACTTTTAGACTTACCCATGATCAATATTCCTTAGTATACATACATGCATGCCAGGCATCACTCCGTTTTTTCCAGCAGCATAGTTCCATTTAGAATGGTTTTTATTATGTGGCTGGTGTTTACGGTAGAAGTTTACCTTCAAACTGATTTTAATTTTCTTGGCATCGCTCCGAGAAGGTTATTCGGTCTCATTGGAATTCTGACGGCTCCTCTCATACACGGAGACTTATATCATCTGATTTCCAATACCATACCATTACTCTTCTTAGGGGCTACTTTATATTTTTTTTATGAGCGAATTGCTGGCATTGTATTTTTCAGGTCTTACTTCTGGACGAACATTTTAGTTTGGTTATTTGCACGTGAAGCCTTGCATATTGGCGCAAGCGGGCTTGTTTATGGGCTTGCTTCATTCCTGATTTTTCTCGGATGGTTTAGAAGAGATTTTATTTCTTTGTTTATTTCCATAATCATTACATTGGCTTACGGAGGGGTGTTTTATGGTATATTGCCGCAAGACCCGCGGGTATCATGGGAGGCTCACCTGGCAGGTGCAATGGTTGGTGTTTTTTCTGCATATCAATTAAGTAAAATCAGAAAATTGTATTAGGTGCATGGATAGTAAAGCTGCTGAAATTTTAAAATCTCTAAAAGCAAAAAAGTTTGAACCTGTATACTTTCTTCAGGGAGAAGAAACTTATTACATTGATATAATTGCAGATTATATCGAAAACAATGTGCTGGCCGAACATGAAAAGGGCTTCAACCAGGTTATCATGTATGGCAATGATGTGAGTATGGTGCAGGTTCTGAATAGTGCCAGGAGGTATCCCATGATGGCTGATAGGCAAGTTGTGATTGTAAAAGAAGCACAGGACATACAAGACATCAATAAAGAACAAGGCGCCAAACTTTTACTCGATTACCTGAAAAGCCCTGTACCCAGCACAGTACTTGTTTTTTGTCATAAACATAAGAGCCTGGATAAGCGCAGAGAGCTAGGTAAATCAATAGAAAAGCTATGCTTAAGTACCAGCTTTAAAAAGCTGTACGATAATCAGGTACCTCAGTTTATTGCAGGTTATTTAAAGGAAAAAGGTTATAAAATGGAGGAGCCTGCCATACAGGTTTTGGCCGAGTATGTGGGTACTGATTTGCACAGAATCAGCAACGAAATTGAGAAGTTATTTATAAACCGCGAGGCATCAGTGCCGGTAAGTGCAGCTGAGATTATGCAGGAGGTAGGCATTAGTAAAGAGTATAATGTTTTTGAGTTACAAAAGGCTATTATCTCCAAGAACAGCTACCAAGCACAGCGTATTGTAAAATACTTTGCATCAAACACTAAAAAGAATCCGCTGATTCCTGTAGTGGCTTTTTTGTATGCTTTTTTCCATAAACTGCTGCTTGTCAGCAGCGCCAGGGTAAGTTCCGACAAGGAGATAGCCCAGGTGCTAAAGATAAGTCCGTATATCGCGAGAGACTATACAACGGCCCTGCGCTTTTATCCTTTACCCAAAATTATTGAAAACATAAGTTTATTGAAACAGGCTGATCTGAAATTAAAGGGAGTTAACAGTACAGACAATGA
>DAOLDI010000047.1:0-9347 GCA_035327445.1 Cyclobacteriaceae bacterium
AAAAATCAGTTTATCAACATCATTGTTAATTCCAAAAAACTCGGCAAAATAAAACGGAAACACAAAACCAATGGCAAAGGGGATTACCAGCCCGAAAAAGCTGGTGTATAAGGCTGATCTGCCTTGTTGTAACACAATGTGCAGGTCAACCTCAAGGCCTGCAATAAACAAAAGCATTACTACAGCTACTTGAACAAAGCCATCCAATACTATTGAGCCCGCGCCATTACTTGGAAAAATTGTATCAAATAAATCCGGAGCAAGCATGCCGAGAATTGTTGGCCCCAGTATGATGCCCGCTATGATTTCACCAACTACAGCTGGCTGCTTTAATTTTCTTGCAAGTTCAGCCAATAGCCTGCCTGCAATCAGCATGAGGCTCAGCTGCAATAATAAATGCACAACCTCATGATGCGCCAGCTTATCCACCTTGTGCCTCCTTTCTGCCTAAGTGTTTCGGATTAACCATCAATAAATCGCATGGCAAATCAGCAAATAAATATTCCTGATCATGGGTAAACATGCGATCAAAAAAATAATACTTGCGCGGTGGTGCACTTACTACCAATAAATCAGCGTGTTTTCTTCTGGCAAATTGCGCTAATTCAAATCCAGACTTACCCGCTGTAACTTTCACATTAATTTTCAAATCCTGATGTGGTATATCACAAAGCATTTGATTCACATTCTCAATTTCACTTTTTACCAGTGATTGTCTCAACACCACTTGTTCTTCGTCAGTATATTGGCCTGATATCGACATGGTTAAACCATACATTTTGATTTCTCTGACTATGTGTAACCAGTTTGCTTTACTTAAGTTGGCTAATTGACAGGCAACTTTTAAAGATTCATTAACATAAGGACCATCTTCAGCATTAACCACAATATTTTTCATTTCACGGTGCTGCGATGATGGGTTTACCAGCATCATAACTGAGCACTCAGCCTTGCGCATAATTCTGCGGGCTACAGTTCCTAAATAATAGTTGATTAAATTTTCTTTACGCAAAGCCCCGGCTACAAGCAGGTCAACGCGCTCAGTTTTGCACACTTTTAAAATGCTTTTGGCAGGGTCGCCCGAAGTCCAGATGATACTGATTTCTTTTCTTGAAAGTCCTGCCTTTTCAAGTAAACTATCAAGCAACTGTTCTTCTGTTTCACCATGATCGCCCACATGAATTAGCAGTAATTCAGCATTTATAAGATTTTTTAGCCGTGCCGCCTCAAAGAGCATAGCCTCTGCCCGAGGAGAAAAAGCGATTGCCAAACCTATTTTTTTGAACATTAGATTTAATGCTTAGGAGCTAAATATATGGAAAATTGAAAATTTGTTTTCTGTATAATATTTTAATTTGATAAATTACTCTTATTCTTAACATGACAATGAGCCAACTCAAATTTCGAAATTTTTTCATTTCAAAGAATGTATACTTCGAATCATGGATAGAGTATAAAAGAACAATTCTAACCGGATACATACTAATCATTTCATGGCTCATAGGCCTTTTCTATACAATCGTTAATCTTACAAAAGGCCTTGATAACAATCTTAGTATTTATCTTTCTCTTATTGTAGGATCAACTATTATTTTTCTAATTAACAGAAACGGGAAACAGTTAATTGCAGGATTTACAATACTGATAATGGCAGGTATCCTGGTTTTCTATTTCTCTTCGATTGAAAACATTCATACAGGAGTATATTTTTATTATATAACTAATTGCATCGGGGCTTTTGTAATACTGGGGTTTGAAAACAAAAAACTGGCTATTATTTATTTCATTATTTCAATTATAGCTTTCTATCTCTCATATATTGATATCTTTTCTTTATATGACCCAAGTCTTGCTGATGCTGAATTCACAAGGATAAACCTTCTGGCAAATTTTTTTAGTGCAATTTTTGCCTCTGTTTTAATTATCTATTTTTTGCTGCAAGTAAACTATGAAAGCGAAAAAATACTGAAACAAAATGAAAGTGTTTTGTACGAGAAAAATAATTTACTCATAAAAGCTAATGAAGAATTAGATCGGTTTGTATACATCACTTCGCACGATCTTAAAGCTCCGCTTAGTTCAATTATGGGCATAATTAATTTGCTTGAAAAAAATCCAAGTCGGGAAGAAATCAACAACCTGCTTTCAATGATGAAAGACCGGGTGCAAACAATGGAAAATTTTATTAAAGACATAACAGATTACGCACGTAATGCAAGGTCAGAAATAAGCATTACAAAGGTAAACCTAAAAAGTTTTATCGACAGGCTGACAGATGAACACCAATATTCTTATGCTCCTGAATCTCTGAAAATATCTGTGGAGATCCCCTCCCATTTAGAATTAACTACAGATTTGACTCGTCTCAGAATAATATTAAATAACCTGATTAACAATGCTATTAAGTACGCAGACAAACAGAAAGAATCATTTGTTAAAATCAAAGCCCTTGAAGAGGGTGATTATATTGTAATAACCATCCATGACAACGGACATGGTATTAAAGACGAACATTTGAATAAGATTTTCAATATGTTTTACCGGGCTTCTGAAAAATCAAAAGGTTCTGGTATTGGACTATATATAGTAAAAGAATCACTGGAAAAAGTAGGCGGAAAGATTGCGGTTGAATCTACATATGGAAAGGGCTCAACTTTTACCATGCATATACCACATATTAAAGATTAAATAGCAGCAACTAAAAAAACTATCCTTCCAACTCATACATGCAAGCATCTAAAAATTATCTTTGCGCCCTATGGCGAATATTGACGATAACCTGCTGAAAAAAATTGTTTCTCATGCAAAGGAATACGGGTTTGTGTTTCCTTCCAGTGAAATTTATGACGGCCTAAGTGCTGTTTACGATTACGGCCAAAACGGTTCTGAGCTAAAAAATAACATCAAAGAATACTGGTGGCGCTTCATGACTCAACTGCATGATAACATAGTGGGCATTGATGCAGCCATTTTCATGCACCCTACCACCTGGAAAGCCTCTGGCCATGTAGATGCCTTTAATGACCCCCTAATTGATAATAAAGATTCAAAAAAGCGCTACCGTGCCGATGTACTGATTGAAGATCAGATTGCTAAAATTGAAGCCAAGATTGACAAGGAAGTTGAAAAGGCGGCCAAACGTTTTGGAGATTCATTTGATAAGCAAATGTATCTGGCCACAAATCCGCGTGTTGTAGAATACACCAAGAAGATTGAAGAGATTAATTCTCGCATGAAAGATGCGTTGGAAAAACCAGATCTTGCTGCGCTTAAACAGTTAATTATAGATCTTGAAATTGCCTGCCCCATATCAGGCTCAAGAAACTGGACAGACGTGAGGCAATTCAATCTTATGTTTAGTACCGAATTGGGCAGCGTGGCAGATGATGCCAACAAAATCTATTTAAGACCAGAAACCGCACAAGGTATTTTTGTAAACTTTCTGAACGTGCAAAAAACCGGCCGAATGAAAATACCCTTTGGAATAGCGCAAATAGGTAAAGCATTCAGGAACGAAATCATAGCCCGCCAGTTCATTTTCCGCATGCGTGAGTTTGAGCAGATGGAAATGCAGTTCTTTGTAAAGCCTGGCGAAGAAATGAAATGGTATGAGTTGTGGAAAGAAAAAAGAATTAAGTGGCATGGGGCATTAGGGCTTGGCTCAGATAATTACCGTTTTCATGACCACCTTCAGCTTGCGCACTATGCTAATGCCGCCTGCGATATACAATTTAATTTCCCTATGGGTTTCAAAGAACTTGAGGGCATCCACTCAAGAACTGATTTTGATTTAAGCAGTCATGAAAAACACTCAGGCAAAAAATTGCAATACTTTGATGCCGAAGCAAATCAAAACTACGTGCCTTATGTAATTGAAACATCAATAGGCTTAGACAGAATGTTTCTGGCCATATTAAGCGCTGCCTATACAGAAGAAAAAGTATCTGGTGAAGAAGGTAATGAACGCACCTTTTTAAAAATTCCGGCCGCACTCGCTCCTTTTAAGCTTGCCATTTTGCCCCTTGTTAAAAAAGATGGCTTGCCCGAAAAAGCACAGGCCATTTTCAATGATCTGAAATTTGATTTCAGATGCTACTATGAAGATAAAGACACCATAGGCAGAAGATACAGAAGACAAGATGCTATTGGCACCCCTTACTGCATTACTGTTGATACCCAAACATTAGAAGACAATACCGTTACCATTAGAGACCGCGACAATATGCAGCAACAGAGGGTAAAAATTGAAGAACTAAGAGCACAACTAAAAGAGAAGGTATCTATCAATTCTTTATTGAGAAAACTTTAATTCATAATGTGGTTGTAATTCATGTAATCATACTGCTTCTGATTTCGCTTTATGTAATACATCATTACCTATACCGCTTAGAATTCAAACAAAGTTTTGCGCAAATAGAAGCGCTGTATTATTTATTGCTAGGAAAGTTTCCTCAAAAATACAACGTTATCCTTGAGAAATATTTTCTCTACTACAAAAAATTAAACGAATCAGAACAAAAGCAATTTGAACACAGGTTGCTAAGTTTTATCGCATCAAAAGAATTTATCGCCAGAAAAATTCCAAAAATAACTGATGAAATGCGTGTGCTTATTTCTGCATGTGCCATTCAGCTTTCATTTGGTTTGCCACAGGTTACATTTAAACATTTCAATAAAATTCTGGTGTATCCTGATGACTACTATTCAACCATCAATAAAAAATATCATAAAGGAGAAGTAAATCCGGCCTATAAAATTATTGTATTGTCATGGAAAGCCTTTCTCGATGCTTACATCAATCCGCATGATTCTAAACACCTGGGCTTGCATGAAATGGCGCATGCCTTACATTTAGAAAATATGATTAGAAATGGTGAAGAAAATTTTCTTGACAAAACTCATCTTGCAAACTTTGATGCCATAGCGCTTGCAGCCTGCAAAGACCAAAACCATGAGGCCCTGAATTTTTTCAGGAACTATGCCTGTGCCGATACCCACGAATTTTTTGCTGTAGCTGTTGAAAACTTCTTTCAGCGCCCCCGGGAAATGAGAGAAAAACTTCCTCAAATCTACCAGATTCTTTCAGCGCTCTTGCATCAGGATCCGGCTTCAAAATAGATACAGATTCTTCGCAGCTCTTCCTGTTAAAACAGCATTTAACTAAACTTTTCTGAGCCTACAAAAAAGCTAAAATTCATTAGCTTTGCGCTCTTGTACCCATATGTGGACCAGTTTAGCTCATAATATCATCAAGTACCGGCTGCCCTTGTTTATACTCATCGGGCTCATTACCGTTTTTATGGGCTATCATGCCCGCCTGGTAGAAATGAGCTACGATTTTAAGGGCACTGTGCCTGATACTGACCCCGAAGCCATCATATACCAGGAATTCAGGGAGCAATTTGGCGAAGACGGAAATGTAGTGGCCCTTGGCGTAGAAGACAGCGCGGTTTATACGCTAGAAAAGTTTCTGGCTTTCAGAGACTTAAGTAAAAAAATTCAATCACTTAGCGGGGTAAAGGGAGTTATCTCCATCCCTGATCTTCGCATTATCTACAGAGATACAGTTGAAAGACAATTTGTGCTGCGTGAGGTGTTTCCTGAAGAAATTAATACCCAACAAGAACTCGACAGCCTCTTGCATCTAACCGGCAGGCAAATGTTCTACAAGGGTCAGTTGTGGAACCCGCAAAACGGGGCAACCATTATGCTGGTTACCATTGATAAAGAAGTGCTCAACTCCTCAGAGCGCATAAACCTTACCAACAACCTGATTGAACTTGGCGAGCAGTTTAAAGATCAAACTAGTATTAAAATCAGGTATGCAGGGCTTCCTTTTGTGCGTTCAGTTATTGCCGGTCAGGTAAGCAAAGAATTGCAAACCTTTTTGTTGCTTTCGGTTTTAGTTACGGGCATCATCATGCTGCTCTTTTTCCGTTCTTTCAGGGCGGTTATTTTCCCCATGATCATCATTGCCGTGGTGGTAATTTGGGTCTTGGGTACTATACAATTATTGGGCTTTAAGATTACACTTCTGAGCGGACTCATTCCGCCTGTGATTGTGGTTATTGGGATTCCGAATAGTATTTATCTCATCAATAAATTCCACCAGGAATTTGCACGACATGGTAACAAGATGAAGGCCATTAGTGTCGTCATCAGAAAAGTAGGTATTGCCACTCTCATCACTAACCTTACCACCGCTATTGGTTTTTTAGTTTTACTCAGCACAGATATCGTAATACTGCGCGAGTTTGGTATAGTAGCCGGTATCAATGTAATGGCTACTTTTTTGGTTAGCATCATTTTGTTGCCAGGTGTATTTTCATGGATGCCCGCACCCTCTGTTAAACACCTCAAGCATTTAAAGATTGGATCATTAACCAAACTCTTGAGTTTTTTGGATGTGATGGTGCATCGCAGAAGACCGCTCATTTACATCACTACCGCTTTATTTGTTGTTTTTTCTTTAGTGGGCATGAGTAAGATACACACGGTATCATACATGGTAGATGATATCCCCGAAGATAGCAGCATACAAAAAGATCTTAATTGGTTTGAGCTTAACTTCAGTGGTATTATGCCTTTAGAAGTTGTGATTGATTTGGGTAAACGATTTACACCGGGAGCAGATTTAGGCAAACTACAACGCATCGATCGCTTTGAAAGATTTTTAGAAGAGCAAAGAGATATTTCAAAACCTGTTTCTCTGGTAAGCTTTATTAAAGCATTGCGGCAGGCTTACTATTACGGCAGCCCTAATCAATATGTATTACCTGCAGCGCCAGATTTGCAGCGCTTCGCTTCCTACCTGCAAGGTGCTGACCAAGGCGATAATCCACTACTTAATGCCTTTGTAGACAGCACACGCCAGAAGCTACGCATTTCTATGCAGGTGGCAGATATTGGCTCTGATAAAATGGACTCTTTGGTAAACACTGTGATTTTTCCACAAATTGATTCCATCTTTTCAACACCAGTGCGCGGTGATACACTTAGGGCAACCATCACAGGTACTACGCCACTTTTTATTAAAGGCAATAAGTTTTTGGTGCGCAACCTGAAGTGGAGTTTGCTGCTGGCCTTTATGCTGATTGCCGTTACCATGGGACTTTTGTTTTCAAATTTCCGCATGATCATCATATCCCTCATACCCAACATTATTCCGATGATGATAACAGCTGCTTTAATGGGATACTTTGGTATACCCTTAAAGCCAAGCACAGTATTGATATTCAGTATCACCTTTGGTATATCGGTTGACTACTCCATTCACTTCTTGGCTAAGTACAGACAAGAACTGCATGCACGCAAATTTTTTGTACCCATTGCCGTTAGTAACAGCATTCTGGAAGTAGGTAAGAGCATGGTGTATACTTCTATCATCTTGTTTGCAGGTTTCGTAATATTTGCCGGCTCAAGCTTTGGAGGAACCATTGCGCTTGGCACTTTAACATCTACCACCCTGGTAATTGCCATGCTTACCAATTTAACCTTACTGCCTGCACTAATCATGACATTCGATCGCGGCAAATACAATGAGAATGAACATTTGTTGATAGAACAATTTGAAGGATTCTACACCGAAGATGAAGATGAAGAAATTGACATGAAGCAATTAAAAATTAAGGAAGAGAAAACACCTGGCGATCAATCTTCAGCTATTTAAGCTTTTTCAAAATTTTTTGAGTTAATAAAAGTATGTCGAACAGATATAAAGAATATAAAGAATTAAACTTTGCCAAAATTGCAGAAGAGATTCTCAGTTATTGGAATTCAGATAAAACCTTTGAGCAATCAGTAACACTCAGAGAAGGCAAACCTACATTTACTTTTTATGAGGGGCCGCCTTCTGCCAATGGTACACCGGGTATTCACCACGTAATGGCCAGAACTGTAAAAGATATTTTCTGTCGTTATAAAACATTGCAAGGCTACCAGGTAAAAAGAAAAGGCGGCTGGGACACACACGGGCTTCCGGTTGAACTGCAAGTTGAGAAGCAACTCGGCATTACAAAAGATGATATCGGCAAAAAAATCTCTATAGAAGATTATAATAAAAAGTGTCGTGAAACGGTGATGATGTATAAAGATCAGTGGGATGAGCTCACCATGAAAATGGGTTATTGGGTTGATCTCCAAAATCCTTACATCACTTATGAAGCCAATTACATTGAAACACTTTGGTGGATACTCAAACAGTTTTACAATAAAGGTCTGCTATACAAAGGCTATACCATACAACCTTATTCGCCTGCTGCAGGTACAGGCTTAAGCTCTCATGAATTAAACCTGCCGGGCTGTTACAAAGATGTAAAAGACACTTCTGTTGTTGCCCAGTTTAAAATAAAGCAAGATGAACGCGCTGCATTTCTGTTTGGCAATACAGGTGAGAGCGATGCAGTATATATACTTGCCTGGACTACCACACCCTGGACGCTTCCTTCTAATACCGCACTTGCCATTGGTGAAAAGATAACTTACGCACAGGTTAATACTTATAATGCTTACACATATAAACCAATTAGTGTGGTACTTGCTAAAGATTTACTTGGCAAATACTTCTCTGATAAAAACAAAGATTTAAAACTCAGCGATTACAAAGCCGGAGATAAAAATATTCCTTTTGAGATTGTACAGGAGTTCAAAGGAGAAAAACTTGTAGGCATTCGCTATGAGCAATTAATGCCATACCTGCAACCTTTGTATGATGCACAAAATGCATTTCAGATTGTAACAGGAGATTTTGTAACAACTGAAGATGGTACTGGCATTGTACACACCTCGCCTACTTTTGGTGCCGATGACTTCAGGGTAGCAAAACAACATAACATACCTCCGCTCACCATCAAAGATGAAACCGACAATGAATTACCTACTGTTGACAGGCAAGGAAAGTTTATCAAAGAAATTGGCCGTTATTTATTAGAAGGTGTTCATACCTACAAGATCAAAACACACAAAGCGTTTACTGAGGATGATTTCTACGTGAAGAATTATACACAGGAAGATGAAAGTAATCCTGATTATAAGTCTACTGATGTCATTATCTCCATCATCCTTAAAGAAGAGAACAAAGCATTTAAGGTTGAGAAGTACGAACACACCTATCCGCATTGCTGGAGAACTGATAAGCCGGTACTTTACTATCCGCTTGATTCATGGTTTATCAAAACTACTGCACTAAAAGATCAGATGGTTGAGTTGAACAAAAAAATCAACTGGAAACCTGAATCAACCGGCACGGGCCGCTTTGGTAATTGGCTTGAAAATCTGGTCGACTGGAATTTATCCAGATCAAGATACTGGGGCACTCCTTTACCTATTTGGAGAACTAAGGACGGCAA
>DAOLDI010000048.1:0-9194 GCA_035327445.1 Cyclobacteriaceae bacterium
TCGTGGCGAAATAGAATGCAATAAAGACACTAAGTTATGTCATAGAATAAATCGTTTGATGCCTTCTTTAATAAGTGGAACATTAAAGTTAATAAGATAACCAAGTCTGAGGCCCGTTAGTTTTAAATGACTTAAAACTTGTGCGTGCCATACTGGATTCACTAGATCAACAGCCTTAACTTCAATGATAACTTTATTTTCCACAAGAATATCAAGACGCAAACCTTCGTCAAAAGTAATTCCATCATATTGAATGGGAATGTCAACCTGTCGCGCGACCACATAATTCAGCTTACGCAATTCATGTACTAAACAAGCTTCATAAACTCTTTCAAGCAAACCTGGCCCTAATTCAGAATGTACTTTATAGACGGCATTTACTATTACCTTTCCAATCTCTTCTTCTCTTTCGCTCAACTGCTTAAAGGAAGGCATATTTAATGCTTTTAAGCTTTGTGTCTTTGTGACAACATCAAGGTTTCTTAGAAAGCACCGTATAACCCGTTAGCTTACCAGATTTGTTGTAACTCTCGCTGCGCACCATGCCAACATTTTCGGCATACCAATCAATCGAACTAAATTCTGCATTGATATTGATGCCCATGCGCATAGTTGAGGTTGATTTACTTTTGATTTTGAAGCTCTCAAAACTTCCGGCAGGCGTAGTAATATTTTCTTTCCCTTCAACCACCCTGTCGCTAATGCGCACATTCATGCTGGTGGCAATGGGTGCATTGGTTGCCGTAAAAGATATGCTGCCATCTTTTAAAGTCTGGCCGGGTCTTAACTGTGAAGGTATTTCCAGATTTTCAGACTCCAGTTTTATTTCATAAGCACTCATGGTCTTGAGTTGTTCTTCAGCAATAAACCTGCGCATATCAATATAAACAACTCCGTCTTCACATACATATTCAAATTCTCCGCGGGTTAGCTCTTTGCCTTTCTGATCATAAATTACAGTGCCAACAACTGCCGTGTAACCATTGGCATTTGGATTATACTCAATTACCGACATCTCATTTTTACCGGTTAGCTTTCCTTTGGCATCAAAGCTTTCGTATGCCCAGCTTGTTCCTTCTTGTAATGGGAAATACGGATTACATTGTGCATACATAAGGATACTTAATACCAGCGCACTGAAGGATAAGATTAATTTTTTCATGTGTAATTAATTTGTTTTTAAAGGTCACATGGAATCGCCTGAATTAACCTATTGATTGACGAAAGGCATATCAATGGCGATTTCATGAGAGTAGATTTTATTTTTAAAGATAATTATTCAGATCAAATTTTATACACTAAAATCAGGCCAGAAGCCATTTACCCGGTGGAATTTCCAGAATCAATTCAATACCATAAGCAGATGCAGGTGTTTGATAGCCTGCTTTGAAATTGCCTGCAAGAATTTTTTCTGCAATTAAAACACTTGCCTGTGCGGTAAGTGCATAGCCATTGAGGGTTTCCAGTTTAGCTTCTACACTTTTATTTTCAGTGTTCCAGACCTTTCCCCACAAAAAACTTTTGCCTTTGACCAAGTGCTCGGCAGAGGGGCCAGCCTTTTTCTTTTCAATCTTCTTTTTTAGAAATGTTTTGATCCATGAGGCGCGAAGTAACCAATTGATATAATTGCTGCGCCTCAATTGCTTAATCAGTTTATCTGGCACACCAGTGTACACTTCAATATTCGGAATGCCAGTGCTGAAATATGCAGTTGAAATATCTCCCCAGGGAATGCTCACCACTTTACTTTTTACCGTACCAAAATCAATCTCCATCACTTTCTCGCCAGATTTAATGCGAATCAGTTTGCCATCTTTTCTAATCATACCTCCATAGCCCATGCCCTCAATCATGGTTTTGCTGGTACCTCTTGATAATCCTCCACCGCTGGAGATAAAGGCCAATTGTAAATGTGTTGCGTCAGGTAATTGTTTTTTCAGATGCAAGGCCAGGCAATCGCTGGGCACAACATCAAAACCGGTGCCGGGCATTATCTGAATGCCAGCAGCTTTGGCTTGCGCATCATAAGTTCTGGCCATTTCAAACACTTCATACTCTCCGGTTATATCTGTGTAATGTGTTTTTGTTTTGATACAAGCTTGTATCATGGCTTTGGCGGTGTGCCGAAATGGTCCGCCACAATGAATCACCACCGATACTTTACTGAGTACTTGTTCAAGCTTTTCAGTTTCATCAGTTGAAAAAACTTCATAAGGATAAGCGCTGGTTTCACTTTGTTTTTTCAGCGCTTCAGCATTTCTTCCGGCAAGTATCACTTGCAGATTTTTGCGCTTGCATTCATGTACAATCAGTTGGCCGGTATAGCCATATGAACCATATACTAAAATCTTATGCATGAGTTTGATAATTTTTGTTGAGTGCATAAATGCCCAGCAGCGGACCAATGCTCATGAAAGATAAGAGATATTGATATGAAATTATTTCTTGTAGAAAATTAAACAACTGTATGCTCACAATTGTAATGGCAAACCCGATGCAGGTACTCATGGTGATGGCCGAGCCACGTAAATGTGCAGGAGCATTTTGCGCAATCAGGGCAGAAAATTGGGGGGAATCAGCCACAACCATGAACCCCCAAAAGCAAAGGAAAGTGATAAAAATAAAGACAGGCATATTCCACATATACAAAGCGAGCAGACAACAGGCAGCAGAACTGAATAGTGCAACATTAGCCACCCATTTGCTGCCTTTTTTGATAGAAACAATTCCACCAACAATACAACCCAACATACCCGAGGCAATGATGATGAATGCAAGAAATGAAGTATTGATGTCAACTTTATGAATTTGCTGATACTTCAAAAGAATCCAGGGTACAAATGCCCAGAATGCGTATAACTCCCACATGTGCCCGAAGTATCCTAAAGCCGGTGCATTGAATGCAGGTAATCTGAATGCCTGGGTAACTGCGCGAAAAGAAAAATTTGTTCCGGCTTTTCTGTATGGACCATTTTTAATCAGCAACAGCACCAACAAACCACCAATTAGGGCAAGAGCCGAAACAATTAAAAGCAGGATTACCGGATTAATGTATGCACTTTGGAAACTTAATGCATGTGGGAATGCCGTGCCTAATACAAGTGCTCCCACCAGCACACCTAACCAATTACCTAATCCACCTTCATTCCAGTCTGCAGCTATTTTCATTCCTACCGGATAAATTCCCGCGAGGAAAAATCCTGTGAGCACTCTGCTGTAAAGCATCAGTTCGAAAGAGCTTAATTCAACTAAGCACCACAGGTTAGCAAGAGCTGCCAGCATACTGCTGACAAAAAATACTTTTGAAGGAGAGAAGCGATCGCTAAAACCAAAAAATGCGTAGAGCAAAGTGCCAGATATAAAACCAAACTGCACGGCCGAAGTAAGATGACCGACAGAACTTGCTGACCATTGGTAAATATCCTGCACAACAGGAATAATGGCATTACCGGCAAACCACAATGATGTGCCGCAAAATTGGCTGAACACAATGATGCTGAGTACAAATCCTTTTTTCTCTTGGTTCATAGTGATTCAACAAGGTATAAAAAAATACCCCGGACTGATATACAGCACCGGGGTATCAGAAAATTTATTGTGAGTATCCGCTTCCAATCCTAAGAATCATCGTCTTTGCGAGGAACGCAAGGACTCGTTCAAGCTACATCTAATAAAATGTGACGAAGCAATCTTTTAGTGAACCTTAGCTTCTTCAAATAGATTGCTTCGCTCCATCATACCCACTTTAATTCTTAAAGATTTAATTAAGTCGCTCGCAAAGACGCTAAATTGCTATTATAGGATTTGAAGCGGAAACTCACAAAATTTATTTAATAAAGATTTATACCGTCATGATTTCAGCTTCTTTCTTCTTCATCAGGGCATCAATTTTGGCGATGAAATCATCAGTTAGTTTTTGAACACTATCTTCTCCGTTTTTGATATCATCTTCAGAAACTCCTTCGTTCTTTAATTTTTTCAGGTGTTCGTTGGTGTCTTTGCGGATGTTGCGCACACTCACTTTGCCATGTTCACATTCATTACCAACTTGCTTTACCAGCGTTTTTCTTCGTTCCTCACTCAGCATGGGGATGGGAACTATAATCTGCTGACCATCATTCTGTGGATTTAAGCCCAGGTTAGAGTTCATGATGGCTCTTTCCATTTCTGGTATCAGATTTTTTTCCCAGGGTTTGATGAAGATACTGCGCGCATCAGGCACAGTGATTGATGATACTTGATTTAAAGGTGTGTTGGCTCCGTAATAGGAAACCATGATGCCATCCAGCATAGATGGGTTGGCCTTGCCCGCCCTGATTTTGGCGAGTTCATTGCCCACATGATGCAAAGCTTTATTCATTAAATCATGTGCTTCATCAAGATACATTTGAATTTCTTCCATGACTATAAAAGGTTATGAGCGTTTTTCAAATTAGCTTATCAATGTGCCGGCTTCCTGACCCTGAACAACAGACATCAGGTTGCCTTTTTTATTCATATCAAAAACGATGATGGGTAATTTATTTTCCATGCATAGCGTGAATGCGGTCATGTCCATGATGTTCAGGTTCTTCTCGTAAGCTTCCATAAAGGAAAGTTTGCTGAAGCGCGAAGCGTTCTCAAATTTCTCCGGGTCTTTATCGTAAACACCATCAACGCGCGTTCCTTTCAAAACCACATCAGCCTGAATTTCTATGGCACGCAAGCTGGCAGTTGAGTCGGTTGTGAAATAAGGATTACCAATGCCCGCACCGAAAATAACAACACGTCCTTTTTCAAGGTGGCGAATTGCCCTGCGCCTGATGAAAGGCTCACAAACTTGCTCCATTTTTATGCCCGACATGAGGCGTGTATACATGCCTGCCCTTTCCATTGCACCTTGCAGTGCCATGCCGTTAATTACGGTGGCCAGCATACCCATATAATCGCCTTGTACGCGCTCAATGCCTAGTGCATCCGCCTGACCACCCCTGAAAATATTCCCGCCTCCAATAACAATCGCAATCTCTACGCCAGCATCTCTTACTGCTTTTATTTCAGCTACGTACTGTTCAAGCACTTCAGGGTCAAGGTTAGTTGTTTTAGAATTGCCCTGCAGCGACTCACCACTTAATTTCAGAAGAATGCGTTTGTATTTCATGCCTGCGTATCAGATTAGGTAAACCGGCACAAATATAACCAAGTATATGAAACGGGGGTTGGGAATATCTTGAAACTCAAAAGCTAAAAATGTTTTTTATGACCTCATCCCAGCCTTCTCCAACGGAGAAGGAGTAATTAGATTTTTAGCTTTTGAGTTATTTCAATTTTATACCAGATAGAACTATAATAGGCACCCTTCTCCTTTGGAGAAGGGCCGGGGATGAGGCTATTAAAACTCAATCAACACCTGGTTCTTTTCTACACTGTCGCCTTTTTTGATTTTGATGTTTTTGATTTTTCCCTCGCCCGGAGATTTGATGATGTTTTCCATTTTCATGGCTTCCAGAATAAGCAAGGGCTCGTTTGCTTTTACTTCATCACCTTCTTTCACTTTGATATCGATAATGAGACCCGGCATAGGCGCTTTGATGTGGTTGATTTTCGAAGAGGCAACAGCACTCATACCCATCTTTTCTAAAAGCAAATCAAATTTATCTTTCACTTGCACTTCCAGCACCTTACCATTTATTTTCAGACTTACCGTTTTACTCAGCTTATCTGTTTTGATGATTTCAGCATTGTAGCCTTTATTATTGTACAGGATGTGAAAATGATTTTCACCCGTTTTGGAAATATCCCACTCAAACGGATTACCATTTAACAAGCTTAACTCGTTTTGTTGGGTAATCTCAAATTCTTTTCCGTTGATGATTGCTTTTTGCATGCTCAAAAATAAGTCAAACTTTTTACCTTTGCATTATTAATTAATCGGGGTGCCTTTCTGCCAGCTGGCAGATGATAAACAGGCTGAGATTATACCCATAGAACCTGATGCCGGTAATGCGGCCGCAGGGAGAGGTGGTTAAACGTTGTGCGGGACGTTCCCCGGAGCCCGCGATGTAGAACCAAAATAATTTTAAAATCATGTTCAAAAAATTTTTGATGGTATTGTCCGTCATCAGTATTGCGGCAACTTCGCATGCCCAATTCAAACTAAGTGGTGTTGTGAGAGATGCTGGCGGAGAAATTCTGCCCGCAGCTACCCTTCGCTTGGAAGGAACTGCAAAAGCCCAGGCGGCCGATGCCAGGGGTCGTTTTGTTTTTAGCAATCTGCCGGCAGGCGATTATGTATTGCTGATTAGTTATGTTGGCTTTGAAAGGAAAGCCGAGCAGGTGAATCTTACTGCTGATGTTGAACTTGATATCCGGTTAACAGACCGCGCATTTGTTACTGATGAAGTAATTGTGCGCGCCACGCGAGCGGATGATAATACACCCACGGCTTTTTCATCAATCGATAAAAAAGAACTGCGTAAACAAAACTTTGGTCAGGATTTACCCATTCAGCTCAACTGGCAACCATCAGTAGTTACCACATCTGATGCCGGTGCCGGTGTTGGGTATACCGGCATGCGCATTCGGGGTAGCGACCAAACCCGTATCAATGTAACCATCAATGGCGTACCGCTGAATGACAGCGAATCGCAAGGTGTGTTTTGGGTTAACATTCCTGATGTGGCATCAAGTACTGAAAACATTCAGATTCAAAGAGGTGTGGGTACTTCAACCAATGGTGCGGCTGCTTTTGGTGCGAGTGTGAACCTGCAAACCAATACCATCAGAGATGAAGCTTATGCAGATATTGTAAATGCTGTCGGCTCTTTTAATACACGCAGACATACAGCTGCTTTTGGTACAGGATTGATTGGTTCGGGCTGGACGATTGATGGAAGATTTTCGCGCATTGAGTCAGATGGTTTTATCGACCGGGCAAGTTCAGATTTGCGCGGCTATTACCTGGCGGCAGGTTATTACGGTAAGAAAACCATGTTGAAGGCCATCATGTTTGGCGGGCATGAAGTTACTTACCAGGCCTGGTATGGTGTGCCTGAGTCGAGATTGAACAATGACACCGAAGCCATGCAGAGAACTGCAGAGGCAGAAGGTTGGTCTCAAAATCAAATTGATAATCTGCTCAACTCCAACAACAGAACATTTAATTTGTACACTTATCCAAACCAGGTAGATGATTACGCACAAGACCATTATCAATTGCATCTCTCTCATCGCTTTACGGAAAATCTTACAGCCAACACTTCTCTGCACTATACGTATGGCCGCGGATTTTATGAGCAATTCAGAGAGCGCGACAGGTTATCAAGATATGGATTGGATAACATTACGATAGGAAATCAAACCATTTCAAGAATGGATTTGGTAAGAAGAAGATGGCTGGATAATGATTTCTACGGATTCACTTATTCACTGCAATACGAAAAAGATAAATGGTCGAGCAACCTGGGCGGTGCATGGAACCGCTACGAGGGCGACCACTTTGGCGAAATCATCTGGGCGCAGTATGCGGTGAATATTGATAAAGACCATCGCTACTACTACAACTTGGGCGATAAACGTGATTTTAATATCTATTGGAAAAACAATTATCAATTAACAGATAAACTCAATGCCTTTGTTGATTTGCAGTATCGCAGCATTGCCTACACGGTTGATGGTATTGATAACGTGCGCCTGAACATTGATGTAGATGTGAATTACAATTTTTTCAATCCGAAATTTGGTTTGAATTATATCTTGAATGACAATGATATTTTTTATGCTTCGTATAGCATTGCTAACCGTGAACCTGTGCGCAGAGATTTTATTGATGCGCCTGCCGGAAGAACTCCTTTACATGAAACCCTGCGTGATTTGGAAATAGGATTCAGAAAAAGTGCAGCCAGGTATTTATTCAACATGAATTATTATTTCATGGATTACAAAAATCAGCTGGTGTTAACCGGAGCGCTGAATGATACTGGAGCATCTATTCGCACCAATGCACCAGAAAGTTATCGCAGCGGTATTGAAATGGATTTTCAATATCAGCTGAATGAGCGATGGACCTGGGCGGCCAATCTGAGCCTGAGCAGAAATAAAATCAAAGAATTTACAGAAGTGCTTTATGATTATGGTTTGAATTTCGATGAGTTCATCGTCATCGAAAATCAATATCAGGATACAGACATTTCATTTTCGCCTTCAGTGATTTCCGGTTCTATTCTGAGCTACAAGCCAGTAAAAAACCTTGAATTGAGTTTGCTTTCTAAATATGTGGGCCAACAGTTTTTGGATAATACTTCCAACCTGCAGCGCAGTCTCAATGCCTACTTCATAAATGATGCACGATTGATTTACAGTGTAGAGCCCAAATTTTTAAAGGGGATTGATTTCAGCTTGCTGGTGAATAATCTCTTTAATGTAGAATATGAAAGCAATGGTTATACCTACGGATACTTTGGCGGAGGTGTAGCTTATCGCGAAAATTTCTACTATCCGCAGGCGGGCACCAACTTTATGGCCTCAGTTGCCTTAAGATTTTAGATGAAATAAAATATAGCCTTGAAAGTTGAAATGTTTTTAAGTCCTTGATTTTATTGATACCCTTGCCTCTCTCCTTTGGAGAGAGGAAGGAGTGAGGTCAGAAAATGATAAATCAATAAAATCAAGGACTTAATTTGTTTATAAATTTTACAGCTTACTTGCTGTTTTATCAGAACCTGTCAGGTTATTCACCTATTTTTGGGGATGGCTGGCTTTTCATTTCCTGCATTTCTACAACTCACGCGCTACTGGAATTTGCTCATCATCGGGCTCGCCCAATATTTTACAGCCATTTTCCTGATTGATAAAAATGCATGGAGGGATATCAATCTCTTCTTGTTATCATCGGCCACCATCATGATAGCCGCAGCAGGCTACATCATCAATGATTATTATGATGTGAAGATTGACATCATCAATAAACCTGAAAAGGTTGTGGTGGGAAAAAAAATTATGAGGCGTGTAGCCATGTTGGCACATTTGCTTTTGTCGGGTGCGGGCGTTTTGCTGGGCTGGTATTTATCTGTTTGGATTGGCGCCATCAATGCTTTTTCTGCGCTTTTACTTTGGTTGTATTCGGTAAATCTAAAGCGGCTGCCCTTTACAGGTAATTTTCTTGTAGCACTGCTTACCGCTTTATCTATCTGTATAGTTGAAGTGTATTACCTAAG
>DAOLDI010000049.1:0-9115 GCA_035327445.1 Cyclobacteriaceae bacterium
TTTGAAGATGGTACACCAAACTGGGACATATTTGGCGGAACAGATTTTGGCGGTGCTGGTGTAACAGCAACAAGAGTTGAAAATCCGCACAAGACTGGTATTAATACAAGTAACCATGTCATGAAAGTTGACCAGGTGGCCGGTGTACAAGGTTGGTCTGGTATGAGCACACAACTTTCAGGTACTGTTGACTTCAGTGCCAAGCAAACTTTTAAAATGAAAGTTTACTCGCCTGTAGTTGGAGCAATCATCAAATTCAAAATGGAAGAAGTAGGCAATGCCGGCAATAACAAAGAAATAGATGTAGCAACAACTGTGGCTAATCAGTGGGAAGAACTGGAATTTGTTTTCCTGGAAGCAGATGCCAACAAGTGGAATTTGCTTGTATTATTCTTTGATTTTCAGGCCGATGTTAAGCCAAGCGCAACAACATTTTTCTTCGATGATCTAAAATTAGATTAATATTTGGGTTTAGTGGCCGGCTCCTGTAATGGGGGCTGGCCATTTTATTTATTTTTATTGCTAACTTCTTCCAAAACAAATCTCATCATGCTAAAAAAAATAATTTTTACCATTCTGCTCTTCTGCTTCGTTTATGCTAAGCAATTGTATGCACAATGTCCGGTATTGGTTTGGAGTGATGAATTCGATGGAAGCGGATTGCCCAATCCTGATTACTGGACGTTCGACCTGGGACAAAGCGGTTGGGGTAACCAGGAAATACAGAACTACACCAACAACCTGGCAAACGTAAGGCAAGAAGATGGCAAACTGATAATTGATGCATTTAAAACGGGTACCACCTGGACATCAGCCCGTGTTAAAACCCAAAACAGAATTTCATTTACTTATGGCAAAATAGTTTTTCGTGCAAAACTTCCTACCGGTGTTGGCACTTGGCCTGCACTTTGGTTATTGGGTAATAATATTTCTACAGTTGGCTGGCCTGCCTGTGGTGAAATTGATGTAATGGAACATATTGGCAGAAATCAAAATGTAATTATGGCTGCCATCCATAACTCATCAAGCTTTGGTAATACCGTGAATAAAGGTCAAACCATAAATAACACAGCAAGTACAGAGTTTCATGAATATGCCATTTCATGGAACAAAGACCGCATCATTTTTTATGTAAATGATGTACCCTATTACACTTATAATCCTGCCAACAAAACAAATGCAACCTGGCCGTTTGATTTACCTCACTTCCTGATCATGAACCT
The DNA here is from genome assembly GCA_035327445.1 of Cyclobacteriaceae bacterium. Classification (GTDB taxonomy): domain Bacteria; phylum Bacteroidota; class Bacteroidia; order Cytophagales; family Cyclobacteriaceae; genus DAOLDI01. The sequence continues at coordinate 1,224 of DAOLDI010000049.1, forward strand.
GGCTATTGGTGGTACTCTTGGCGGAGCGGTTGACCCGAACCTGAGCGCTGCCAGAATGGAAATTGACTACGTGCGCGTTTATGAAGAACGCCCTGATCTTAAAATTGAAGGCAAAAATTTTGTCTTCGAGAATCAAAAAAATCTTGTATACACTGCTCCTGATTATGGTGAAGGCATCACCTATAACTGGACAGTACCTGATGGTGCCAATATTGTAAGCGGACAAGGCACAAATGAAATTAAAGTTGAATGGGGCACAGCTGATGGTACCATAAACCTTACAGTTGAAGGCGAAACAGGTTGTACTAACAACAGTACATCATTTGTTGTAAGCACTATTGTTAACCCTACCGGATTGCGCTATACCATTGAAGATTTCTCGAATACCTTGCTCAATGGTTGGTCTAAAAATAATAATGGTATTAATTATGAAGTAAATAATAACCGGCTAGCTGTAAATTATTCTGTTAACTCACTTAGTCATATTCAATACAATATGCCGAAGGCAGTAAACCTATCTGATTTTGGCATTATTAAAATTCCGATTGCCGTAACCCAAGGTGCTACATTGCCTAAACTTTTGTTAACGCTTAGAGATGGAGAAGGAAACGAAACCATAACCACCAATTTCGATATTCCTATTACCAGAAATGATGGCAACACCTATACCTTTACCTACAATTTTGATGGCCAATGGTCATCCAATAATCCTCCTGTAAATCCTGAATCAATAAAGGCTCTAAGAATTTACAAGCTTTCTGGCCAAAGTAGTTTTCAGATAGGAAATATAAACGCATACAATAGCAAAAGCCTGCCTGTTCCTCCCGAAAACTTATCAGTAAGTATAACCGAACAAGGCGAGATAGCCTTATTCTGGGAAGATAACACCAATGCTACTTCTTTCAATCTATACCGAAGCAACAGCGCTGATGGCAACTACACCAAAATACAATCTGACATTAAAACACATGAAATGCCCCTCATCATTAATCAGGCAAATCAGGTTAGTTATTATAAACTCAGTGGCGTAAATGCAAATGGTGAATCAGATTTGAGTACTGCAATAGAAATCGTTGCCAGCATAACAAGTGTTGAAGAAAGTGTCGCAAAGCCGCTTGCTGTGTTTCCTAATCCTTCTAATGGTAGTTTTTTTATTCAGGGTAATGATCAGGAAATCTATAGTCTTAACATCTTTAATGCTTTAGGAAAGAAACAAGCTTTTACATCTAACAAAAGCAATGAGCTCTTGCAGGTTGATCTAACCGATAATAAGCCAGGCATCTATTTCATCGTATTCAATCAAAGCCTGCAAACCTATGTGGCTAAAGTTTTGGTGCAATAAAAATGATTTGGCACTTTCTATATAATATATTTCGGGCAATTAGTTGCTATTGTTCATACACAGTACTTGTACAGTAATTTAGTTTTATCAACTTGTTCTCATCAATCCGCTAATGAAGAATACCTTCCTTGCCATCTTGCTTTCATTGATCTCGGCAAATTTATTTGCCCAGTCGCACAAGGTTACTATTCTTCATGATGACAATGGTATAAAGTTGCAGGTGAACGGAACTGATTTCATGATCAATGGCATGAACTGGGATTACTTTCCCATCGGAACAAATTATACCTACAGTTTATGGAGCCAGCCTGATGAGATCATTATAGAAGCACTCGAAGCAGAAATGATATTGCTTAAAAACATGGGTGTTAACGTTATCAGGCAATACTCAAATGTACCCGCCAGATGGATTCAATACATCTATGAGCAATACGGCATATATACCATGCTTAACCATGCTTTTGGCCGATACGGCCTAACACTTCATGACGAATGGCTCGCACATACAGATTATGCTAATGTTGATGTAAAGCAGGTTCTTTTAAATGAAGTAAGCGAAATGGTAAAAGTCTATCATAATACGCCCGGTTTGCTCATTTATCTATTAGGCAATGAAAACAACTATGGATTATTTTGGAAAGGTGCCGAAACAGAAGATACTCCTGTAATCAAGAGTGATTCAAATACACAGGCTATTGCCATGTATAAATTATTAAATGAAGCAGCACTTGTGATCAAGGGCATTGATGAAACACACCCGGTAGCCATTTGTAATGGAGATTTACAATTTCTCGAAATAATCAGTCAGGTTTGTAATGACCTTGATATCCTCGGAACCAATATGTATCGGGGGCTTTCATTTGGCGATGCCTTTCAACGCGTAAAAGATGAACTCAACATGCCGATTCTCTTTACTGAATTTGGTGCCGATGCTTTCAGTGCCATTAACATGAGAGAAGATCAGGCAACACAGGCTACTTACAACTTAGCTAATTGGAAAGAAATTTATGCCAACGCTTATGGCATGGGTAAAGTGGGTAATGCCATTGGCGGTTTTACTTTTCAATTCAGTGATGGCTGGTGGAAATTCGGGCAGACCATTAACCTTGATGTACATGATACCGATGCATCATGGGCAAATGGAGGATATAAAGTAGATTATGTCCCGGGTAAAAACAATATGAATGAAGAATGGTTTGGCATTTGCGCTAAAGGTGAAACTAACTCAAGAGGTTTGTATGCCCTATATCCAAGAGCTGCCTATCATGTGCTGAAAAAGGCGCATCGATTTAATCCATTTGCTGAAGATGCCTGCCTGGAAAGTCTTGACGATCACTTTAAAAGTATCGAGTCAATTTATGATAAATAATTAACAGCCGATGTTTATATGGATACTCGCTTGTCTATGCTATTTGTATATTTCAATCTTTAATTTACCTATCAACATAAATATAACCATATGCACACTCGTGTTAACATGGAAAAAGAAAACAATCAAATCAATCTTGAAATCATCAGCATTAATGCTGAATCATATTTAAAAATTTCTAATAGTAATCACATGCCTCCCTTTTTTATGAGCATGGTGAGCAATGCCAATCACTGGTTGTTTATTTCAAGTAATGGAGGATTAACAGCAGGGCGAAAAGATGCGGAGCTTGCGCTGTTCCCCTATTATACAGATGACAAGATTACAGAATCGACTGAAGTAACTGGCAGCAAATCTATTTTCCGGATCAGCAGACAGGGAAAAAATTATAAATGGGAGCCCTTTTCTATTCGTGATGAAGAGCGCTATGCATGTTCAAGAAATCTTTACAAGAGCATTTATGGTAATAAAATAATCTTTGAAGAAATTAATCATGATTTGGGCATTACATTTCGCTACAGGTGGAACTCCAGTAATGAATATGGTTTTGTAAGAGAAAGCTTTCTTATAAATAACTCTACAGAAACTATATCTGTTTCTTTACTGGATGGCTTGCAAAACATTGTTCCCTTTGGTGTTGGTAAGTACATGCAAAACCAATACAGCAATTTAACTGATGCCTACAAACGCAATGAACTTGAGCCTAAAAGTGGTATTGGTATTTATGCATTAAGTGCCATCATTGTTGACAAAGCTGAACCCAGCGAAGCACTCAAAGCAAATATTGCCTGGTCCTTGGGTATTGAAAATCCCATTCATCTGCTATCCAGCAAACAAGTAAATAATTTCAGAACTGGCTTTCCCATTCATACTGAAAGTGATATCAAAGGAGAAAAAGGTGCTTACTTTATTCATTCGCAACAAACATTAAGTGCAAATGAAAGTACTGAATGGATGATCATTGCCAATGTGAATCAAAGTGTTTCGAATGTTATTGAAATTTCAAGTCAGATTCAGCATGAAAAAGCTGCACTTGCAAGTAAAATAAAAGCAAGCATTGAAAAAGGCACACAAGACTTGTTACTGTTAAATTCAGCTGCCGATGGATTGCACCTTACTGCCGATAAACTGCGTGATATTCGCCATTTTGCCAATACACTATTCAACAGCATGCGGGGTGGTATTTTTGATAAGAATTATCAAATTGAAAAAGCTGATGTACTACAGTACCTCATGCGAATGAATAAAGCAGTAGCTGAAAGAGCTGCAGGTTTATTGCATGTATTACCCAATGAATTCACTTATACTGAATTATGTTCCATCGCATCAAATTCTAAGGATAAAGATTTTATGCGATTGTGCATGGAATATCTTCCACTTAAATTCAGTCGCAGACATGGAGACCCAAGCAGACCCTGGAATCAGTTTTCCATCAATACACAAAATGAATTAGATGGATCAAAAATTCTGGATTATGCCGGTAACTGGAGAGATATTTTTCAAAACTGGGAGGCATTGGCCCATGCCTACCCTGCCTTTATTGAAGGCATGATCTTCAGATTTCTGAATGCCTCAACCTTTGATGGTTATAATCCATATCGCATTACCAAATATGGAATTGATTGGGAAACCATTGAACCTGATGATCCCTGGTCTTACATTGGGTATTGGGGAGATCACCAACTCATTTACCTGTTAAAGTTTCTGGAGTTTATTCAAAAGTACTGGCCCGAAAAATTACTGCAGTATTTTAATCAGGATGTATTTGTTTATGCCAATGTGCCTTATAGAATAAAACCCTACGCCAACATACTTCAAAATCCAAAAGACACGATCGACTTTGACCATGACCTTGACAAGGAAATAAAAAAACGTTGGGTAAGCTTTGGTGCCGATAGCGCTTTGTTGCAAAATCAAAAAGCCGAGATACATACCGTAAACTTTATAGAAAAGATTTTAGCCAGCGTCTTGGCCAAGATTTCCAATTTCATTCCTGAGGGTGGTATTTGGATGAACACACAAAGACCCGAATGGAATGATGCCAACAATGCCCTTGTAGGCAATGGCGTTTCTGTTGTTACTTTATGTTATTTAAGAAGATTCTTAAAATTTTTAGAACAAACACTAAATCAAACGCAATTAACATCAGTAAGTATATCAGCAGAATTGCTGGAGTTTTACCGCAATATTCACGCTGGACTTGAAGCGCACAAATCACTCCTTAATGCACCGCTATCGAATAAAGACAGAAAATTAATCGTAGATAGTCTGGGTAATGCTGCAAGTCAGTATAGAGAAAAGATTTATCAGCAGTCTTTCAGTTCAGCAAAAGAAAATCTTGACCTGAAAGACTTATTGCAATTTATCGCTATTGCACAGACTTATGTTGATCACACGCTAAAAGCAAATAAAAGAGCAGATAAGCTTTATCATGCCTATAACATAATGTCAGTAGATCATGAAGATGAAATATCAATTTCTTATCTGAGCGAAATGCTTGAAGGGCAGGTAGCGATACTGAGTTCCGGTTATATATCCGCCAGAGAAGCGCTGGAAGTATTGGATAGTTTGAAGAAAAGTAAACTTTACCGGGAAGATCAAAACAGCTACATCCTCTATCCTAATAAAGATTTACCCGGTTTTCTATCAAAAAATAATATACCGCTTAAAGAGATTGCGCAATCAAAATTACTAAGCAGACTTATTGAGCATAACAACAAACAAATCATTGAGAAAGATATTGAAGGTGGCTATCATTTCAACGGAAGTCTTAGAAATGCCAGAGAGTTAGACGCAGCTATGTCTCAATTAGATAAAGAAGTTTATGCCGAATTGTTAAAAAATGAGCGTGAAAAAGTACTGCAGATTTATGAAGGGGTTTTTAATCATAAAGCTTTTACAGGAAGATCAGGTACATTTTTTGGTTACGAAGGTCTCGGTTCCATTTACTGGCACATGGTTTCCAAACTTTTACTTGCCGCACAGGAATGTTGCCAGCAAGCACTGGATGAAAATGCAGATTCCAAAGTATTGCAAAGTTTAATCTTGCATTATCATGACATAAATGAAGGAATTGGCTTTCATAAATCGCCAAAAGTATACGGGGCTTTTCCAACAGATCCTTACTCACATACACCTCAAGGCAGGGGCGCGCAACAACCCGGTATGACCGGACAGGTGAAAGAAGATATCCTGGCACGTTTAGCAGAATTAGGCCTGATGGTGCATAAGGGTCAAATACAATTTAATCCCTTCATGCTGAAAAGCACTGAGTTTATTGATACAGCAGAAATCTTCGGATACTATGATGTACAAGGACAATGGCAGGAAATTCCACTTGATGCTGAGTCACTTGCTTTTAGCTATTGCCAGGTTCCAATCGTCTATAAATTATCCGATAAGCACAAGTTAGAGGTGTATATGCATGATGGAACAGTACTAAAATTTGATCAATTGCAACTTGGTACAGAACTATCAGCTAAAATATTTTATCGCACAGCACACATCAAACAATTGAAGGTTTTCATTAGTAAAAACGATTTAAGCTTAAAATAACCCAATTTCAATGCACAAATTTTGGAAAATTAAGATTATTGCTCTACTTCTGGCTGGATCTATCTCATGTACAGATAAACAAACTGAAAATAGAAGTGAAGTACAGGCTATTGAAATTTTAGGTAACCCAAAATATCAGGCAGTATGTTACGGTGGCTACAGAGCAAACACCAGAGAGATTCAGCCCAGTATTGAACAGATTAAAGAAGACATGCTGATCTTAACAGCGATGGGGATCAAAATCATCAGAACCTATAATGTACATCTTCCGGAAGCCTCGAACATACTCAAAGCCATTGATGAATTAAAAAAAGCTGATCCTGCTTTTGAAATGTATGTAATGTTAGGCGCATGGATTGATTGTAAAAACGCATGGACTGGTCTGGAGCCTGATCATTTTAATGAGAGTGAAAGAAACGAACAGGAGATTGCCACCGCTGTTAAACTTGCGAACCAATATCCGCATATCGTAAAAATTCTGGCAGTTGGTAACGAGGCTATGGTAAGATGGGCAGCAAGTTATTATGTGCAGCCTTCCATTATTTTGAAATGGGTTAATCACCTTCAGGCATTAAAAAAAGAAGGAAAACTTAACAAGGATTTATGGATTACCAGCTCTGATGACTTCGCTTCCTGGGGTGGTGGAGATGCCAGCTATCATAGCAAAGACCTGGAAGATTTAATCAAAGCAGTTGACTTTATCTCCATGCACACCTACCCTTTCCATAACTCACATTATAATCCTGCATTCTGGAGCGTGCCTGAGACTGAACAGCAGTTTTCTGAAATTGAAAGGGTACATGCTGCTATGCTGCGCGCACAAAAATTTGCACAAGCACAATATGATTCGGTTGTTGGCTATATAAAAAGTATTGGTGTTAATAAACCTGTTCACATAGGTGAAACAGGATGGGCAAGTGCTTCTGATGGATTTTATGGTGATGAAGGATCGCGCGCTGCAGATGAATACAAACAAGCACTTTACTATCAGCTGATGCGTGACTGGACAAACAAGGCCGGCATATCATGCTTCTATTTTGAAGCCTTTGATGAACCCTGGAAGGATGCTCAAAATTCCTCAGGCTCAGAAAATCATTTTGGCTTATTTACAGTAAAAGGCCAGGCAAAATTTGCCCTTTGGAATTTAGCAGATCAACAAACTTTTACAGGCTTAAAGCGTGACGGAAATGAAATCATCAAAACCTTTGGTGGAGATAGCACGAAATTATTGTTGCAAGTAAAAACGCCACCCTATCAGAATTAATTACAAAACACGAATCCTTAACCAAACCTTTATCAGCATGAATAGTGATATCAATATGAGCAGGGCTAAAGTACCCTTCAGTACTAAAGTTGCCTTTGGTATGGGTATGCTGGCACAACAGATGTTTCCGGCAGTGCTTGGAATTTTTATGGTTGTATTAGTTCAGGATTTAGGTTTTCCTGGTTGGATGTGGGGCATTTTATTTTTCCTGCCAAGAGTATTCGATACACTCACCGATCCCATCATGGGCTACATTACAGACAATACCAAATCAAGATGGGGTCGCAGAAGGCAATACATTTTTGTAGGTGCCATTATGTTGGGCATTTCCTTCATCATCATGTGGCAGCTTCACAGAGAAA
>DAOLDI010000050.1:0-9110 GCA_035327445.1 Cyclobacteriaceae bacterium
AAAGTTTTTTCGTGCATATGAAAAAAGCATCGGCTTTATAGCCGGCTACAGAAAAAGTTTTATTGCCTTGCTGATACTGATGTTTGGCTTGCCGGTATTTCTATTGCCCACAAAAATTGAAGGACAAACCTGGTATAACAGCAGCATTGGCAGTGATATGTACCAGGAAAACATAAGGCCGCATGTAGATAAATGGCTGGGTGGTTCTTTACGCCTCTTTGTACGCTATGTATTTGAAAAGTCGGGTTACCGAACGGCAGAGCAAACACGCTTATACGTTAACGCCAGCATGGGCTTTGGTAACACACCCGCACAAATGAACTTTGTGATGCAGGCGGTTGAAGATTACCTCTCGCAGGTTGAGGGCATCGATCAGTACATTACACAAGTTAGCAGCGGACAATACGCCAGTGTACAAATCAGTTTTAAACCCGAGTATGAAAAAGGGGCTTTGCCTTATATGCTGAAAGGCCGGCTCATTGCCAAATCTTTAGACTGGGGCGGTGTTGAATGGTCGGTGTATGGTGTAGGGCGCGGATTCAGCAACCGTACCGGTGAAGATATTCCCAACTTCAGGGTAATTATGAAAGGCTATAATTATGATGAGCTTGAACGCCAGGCAGAAAAACTTGCCGGCAAATTGATTAAACACAGGCGCATACAAAAAGTAAACACCAATGAAAGATTGTCGTGGAATGAAAAAAGCTCTCAGGAATTATTCCTGCGCGTTGACCCTGCAAGACTGGCACAGGCAGGTTTAAGCCAGGGCGCATTGGCCAATATACTCAGCATGTACACACCACCTGCGCAGGCGGCAACTTCACTGAGTCTGCAAAACAAACTTTACCCGGTGTACATTAAACCCATACAGGGCGATGCCTTTTCTACTTTTGATTTGCAACACCAGACTTTTCTGCTGAAGAATGAAAGCGCCATAAGACCCGGAGATTTCGCAGAACTTAATTTGCAACGTACCAGCAATGCCATTCACAAAGAAAACCGGCAGTACATACGCCATGTAGGTTTTGATTATTATGGTAGTTCAAAATTTGGCAATGAATACTTGGAAGAAGTACTGGCAGAACTGTACGCTGAAATGCCTTTAGGCTATGAAGCCAAAAAAGCCGGATGGGACTGGAGTTGGAGCAAAGTGAAGCGGCAATACAGTTTACTGGCTGTACTCATAGTAGCCGTATTTTTTATTTGCAGTATTCTGTTCGAAAATCTGCGGCAACCTTTCTTCATCATCATTACCATACCACTTTCATTTGTGGGTTTGTTCATCACCTTTGCCTGGTTCGATTTTTATTTTGATCAGGGTGGCTATGCAGCTTTTGTATTACTGGGTGGCCTCTCAGTTAATGCTGCCATTTTTATTGTAAACGATTTCAACGCGCTGAAGAAAAAATACGCTCACAACCGTGCACTCGCTAAAGCGGTGTGGGGCAAGGCAAGACCTATTCTACTCACAATACTTTCAACTTGTTTTGGTTTAATTCCGTTTTTAATAGAAGGCCAGCAAGAAATATTCTGGTTTAGTCTTGCTGTAGGTACTATCGGTGGATTGATCTTTTCCATCTTTGCTGTATTTATAAGTTTGCCGGTGTTGGGTTGGAGGAAGAAATAATTTCAAAACATTATAGCATCAACTCCATAAGCATACACACTCAATTTGGATTAAAGAATTGTGAGCAGGGCAAAAAAATCATCAATTAATAAAAATTTATCAATTTAAGATCATAAGCATAAATGCTGTTTCTTCCTGAGACTTAGTTTAGGAGAGCCAGCAATGAATTACAGGAGTAATAGTAAATAAAAAAGGCTTGTTAAAAACAAGCCTTTTTAAATTGGTTGCCGTAAATTACTTCCCGAAAGTTTCTTCAACTTCTACACCAAAAATATTGAATCTTAATTTCATTACTATGTCACTTAATTCAAGTATTTCTTTTTCAATAGTAAATCCATCCTGACTAAGTATTAAGAAAGTCTCCGCACTATTAAACTCCCACGTACCAGAATAAGCTTGTGGATCTTCATCTTCACACTTGGTTGGCCCCTCATCAAAGGTGAATGTACCGTTGGTCGAAAAAGTATAGACATCATCCGCAGTACAAGCATCTACAGGTCCTGAGAATCCACTTAACTTGACTTCTGTTGGACTCCATGGGCTTGCCGTTAAAAGTTCGGTCTTACTGAGTGATGGATCAGGATCATCCTCTTTACAGGAACTAAATAGAAGTAAAGCTATAATAGTAAATGAGATAATAATTTGATTTAAATTTTTCATTGACAAAATTTTAAGATTTGTAATATGTTATTGGGTCAATTTAAAGCAGGTAATTTCTGATGGTCTGGATTGATAGTAAATCTGATGATCTATAAAATCCAAAGAATAAAATGGGTCACGGTCTTTACCAATATCAAAAGTAGCTATGGTTTTTCCTGTACGCTTATCAACTTGCAATAGTCTGAAGTCACGAGGGGCCACTTCAGATAATACAATTAGATAGTCATCTGCCATTGTTGTTGCCTTGAACCTCCTGTTAAAATCGGCCAAAGCCTTCCCTGTATAAGCAAATGAGTAGGCGGCAATTCCTCCGGTAACGAGTGCCGCTCCGGTACCTGCTTGTTTCAAAGCTTTATCATCAGTTGATGCTGATATTCCTGCATAGGTAACAGATGCCGCGGCCATCACAGCTCCTATGTACACCCCTTTAATCGCTTCGGCCAGAGCAAAGGCACGCATTATCCCGCTTTGCCTGGGTGGTGGAAAGTAACTGTTAAATTTAAGCAGTCCATCGTAGCCAATCATCACAATATTTTGATCAGAACTAAGCACAACTCCTTCGTCATAGGCATCAATATATTTGGGAACTTCTTTTCCGCCTAACTCTAGCTTAGCAGAATTGAGCGATCGCACATTGCCATTAGTTTTATCTAACTCCTTAACGATTCCCTCCTTGGTTGAAAAAACATAAAGCTTGTCTTTAAAACTTGTAAATGGAAAAGGCATTGTCTTGTCCATTCTCTTTGGTCCGCCAGATTCAATTGGGTTGGGTAATAAAACACTCCCGGTTTTGGGATCAACGATGTTGACTTCGTGAGTTGTGATAAACATAATACCTTTTGAAATAAGTTCTGTGCTAACCAATCTGCCATTTGTTTTAACAGACTTATCAAACCTAAGCGTTGCATTTTCTACATCAAGAATATTCAAAAAATAGTTCTCTCCTTTATTTTGATTTGCACTAACAGCTTCGGTGCTTATCACAATACCATGTTCTGAATACAGATAATCGATAACCGTACCATCGGCTTTGATTCCGCGTCCTTTTGTTCCCCAGGTGGTAGCCCCTGTATTATAGTCAATAAAGTTCAACGTTGTTCTTGGCATGTTACCACTCATGCCTGGCATGATAAGTATTCCCTTTTCCATTGGGATAACTATATTCAGTCGTTCATTGCTGTTTCGTATGGGTTTAGCCCAAACTGATGCGCCAGTGTTTATATCAAATGCATAGTAGTTAGTCATATAGGTCATGGGTGGCGGCCCGCTTCCGGAAGACATCATAGATTCTGATTCAGTTTCGGCACCAACAAATACTACATTTGGTTTTACAGTTGAAAAAATTAATTCGGCACGCGTAGATTCTTCAATTTTTGTTCGCCAAACCGTGCTTCCGTCTGCTGACTTAAGTTTGATTACATAGTTAGGATGAGTAATCAACACATGTTCATTGTCTATTTCAAGTGGCGCTGAGGTAAGCGATTGCATATTCATTAAACTCTGTACTGCTCCGGCCATTTTTCCTAAAACTCCACCCTTACCTGATTCTCCCTTGAATATCTCCTCGTTCTCCCAAAGTTTTGCCCCGGTTTCCATGTTGTACATAACCAGTTTAGCAGAAAATTTTCCGGGTTGCACACCTACAACCAGAAAGCGCCCTGAACCCGGTAATGCATAACTACCCAATACTCCCAGTTTCTCTTGCCTTGAATCAAAAACGGTTTTGCCAGTAATTACATCCACTATGGCAATCATTGGAAGGGTACCGTCTAGTTCATCGGTACCGTAGCTGATCTTCATATACTTTGTTCCGAATATGTCTTCCAGTTGATCTGCACGTAAGGTTCCTCGGGTTTTATCTTCCCATATTAGCTCACCGGTTTGTGGGTCAAGTGCTTTCAGACTACCTGTTACCCTTACTACCAGGTAGCCTAAAGAATTAATGTGCATCCACTCAAGTGATCCCACCCGGCTGCTCCAGGCTTCTTGATTTTGTGAAGTGGCTTCTTGAACTGCAGAATAGACAAGGAGCCCAATAAGAATTAATGATAGTTTAGATTTTTTCATGGCTTTTTGGTTTTTCACTAATTCCAAATTCGACCAAGTCTGTTGAAATGGCTAATTTTTGACCCTGACAAAAACCCTGACAAAGTTTAATTTACTGAATAACAGTTGTTTAAGTGTATATTCAAGCTATTCAGGAAACCTTAACTATGAACTCCTGTAAGTCTTCTGCGGCTGGTAGGTTCAATTTCTTACGCAAACGATGCCTTGTTTTACTTACACTTTCAGGAGAAATACCCAGCATACCCGCAATTTCCCGGGTGCTAAGTTGTAACTTCAATAAGGCTGCAAGGCGAACTTCTGCATTGGTGAGGTCTGGAAACTTGTTTCTTAGTTCAGTAAAAAAACCTTTGTGCACTCTTTCAAAAATTACTTTGAATTCCCACCAATCTTCTTCGGTTAAGATTGATGCATTCACTACCTGTGCTAAGTTTTCGATATGTATCGCATCAGCTTGCTTTCCTTCTTTGAGTCCTTGTAATTGTACATTTAATTCCTCAACCAGCTCAGATTTTTCCAATAATTTCCTCAGGTAATCTGCTAATCGATCATGAGCAACTTTTAATTCTTGCTTATTTGTTCTCATTACCAGTCTGAAATAAAAGAACAATACGATTACAAATACGATTAAAGTAACCAGGCCAATCGAGAGTACTCTTTGCTTAAGCTTATCTAATTCCTGTGCTTGCTGTAAATTCTGTATTTCAACATCTTTTTTCTCTAAGCCGTATTGTATTTCAAGCTCGGTAAATTGCCTAAGTTTTTTTTCGTTTAGCACAGAATCATGATAGCTTAGGTACATGCTTTGGTAGTAAAAAGCTGAATCAAACTGCTGCATTTTCGCATGTGCTTGCGCAAGTGTGCGTGTGATATTTTCCATGGTATATATATCCCTTTGCCGATCTTTACCCCTTGCCTTGTGAGAATAATAAATGGCACTATCGGGGTGGTGTTGGAGATGGTAAGAAGCCAATGAATTAAAAATTCCGACATTGGCTTCATCTATATTTTGCTTATTGGCTGAAGCGATCCCCAAAAGCAGGAACTGATAAGCTGAATCTGGCTTACCCATTGCCAGGTAAACCTTACCCAGATTACCCAAAAGGATAACATTATCAAACGGATTGCCATGCATTAATTCAAATTGATAAAGCTTCTTAAAATAATACAAAGCCGAATCGTATTGCGAGCGGTCTGAATAGACAGTGGCAAGATTATTCAAGGCTGCCCCAACCATAAACCAATTTTTATGAGCCTCCGCTATTACAATACATTTTCTAATCAGATGTTTGGCTTCCTCATATTTCCCCAACATCAATGCATTGTATGCCTGCACCCAATACACCTGTGCAGTACGTTCATTTTCTGTTGAGCCCATATTCTTTAGGGCCTTTATCAACCAAAAATAGCTTTCATCTAATTCACCACGTTGGGCATGATAAGTGCCTTTCACGCGGTACAAATCTTTTAATACCCATGACGGTGCACTTTTTTCGAAACGCAAGGCAGAATCAAGGTATTGATTAGCCAAATTGAAGTCATTCCATTCCGCAACATTGAACTCAGCTATGCGGCTATAAGCAAGTATAAGACCACTACTATACTCTATTTTTTTTGCCAAAGCTATAGCCTGAGCAACATACCCAAGTTTTTCGTTCTTGTCTGACACATCACGGACAGTACTTAGGCGCAAATAAATATGTACTCGAGTGGTGTCGTCTACAGTTGCTAATTTCTGCATCAAACTATCGACTGTATGAATTCCTTGTGCAACTGTGGGCAGCTGAACGATAAAAAGAAGAGCTAAAAAGCAAGCAATCAACCTGAAAAAGCGCATAACATTAAATTTGGAATTTCCCCAACTGAAACAGCTAAGTTCAACTATTCCAAATTAAAGCCACTTACCCGACAGGTAAGTACCAATATAATGGCTTAATACATTTAAATCAATACCAGGTACGCAACAATTGGCAAAGAAAATGGCTAAGCAGATAGTCCATTTAATTTAAGAGGTAGTACTAAAACCGGTTTTTACCTGATTTTCTTGTGCTTGCCCTCTTTATTGAATTTCATAAACGCAGGGTGCCTACTGCAAGTCACAGGAGGAGAGCCTGCTGTGACTTAAGTACAGCACTTGATACTGGAAAAGCTGTTGTAATCTTTCTTGCGAAATGTTTGTGATATATATTCACTTAATCATTAGCCGATGAAAGATTAAATGGTTCACTTAAAAATATTTTTATGAAAAGAGCAATCTATTTTTCTAAGGCTGGAACTGTAACTAATCAAGAAGGAGAATTTGAATTTGTAATTCCTGTAGACCGGGGTAAACTTAAAATATTTTTCATAGGATATATCACATTGGAAATAGCATTTAAATAATAAAGCGTACTTCACACGATTTTTATCTCTCAGGTACAAGCCTATTACCTGTATAAGTCCTCACACCCATGTTACACAATAATGGCTCAATTGCTGGCGCATAAGTTCATTCGTGTAACACATAAGCATATTAACCAAATGCAGGGCTAGAAAACTTAATGCGCCCTAGATTAAAGCAAGGTTCAGTATAAAATTTATGTCAATAAACTGACGGAATTTATATGAATTGCGTCAACAAACTGACGGAAATTAAATGAATAAACGTGGTCAGTAGACTGAGGCTATGTATGCCTCAATTTGAATAAGTAGCCATTACAATTCTTTCTTCACTACTGTAGCGCTTGCCTGTGCTGGTATAAAAAATACATTGTAGAGGCATTTAGAATATTCGATTACAAATTATTCTAATTTTTTTTTGCGAAATGTTTGTAATATTTATATATATATATATTAGCCTAGCCATCGGTTGATGGCGGCAATATAATTAACCTTAAAATACATTTTATGAAAGCACCTAATTCTAAAGTGAAACCATTAATAGTAATAGCAGCAATTACGACAATGCTGCTAGCTTTTAGCATTTTTGATAGTAAAAATAATTCTGCATATGCAGATGAAGGTCTACCTGCACCAGATCGTGACGGCACTTGTTACAATTGTAAATTATCAAATGGAACCTGGGGTGCTGACATAGATTGCTTACCGGGTACTAACACATGTACAGATATTAGATGTACCTCTGGCTTTTGTTAATGTTATCAACATATTAATTATTAACGCAGGCATTTTACACTGTCTGCGTTTTTTAATATATAATTTTCAAACAATGAGATCATTAACCATTTTAGTAATCATCATACTTATCGTATCGTGTAAACAAAAGCATGAAATAGGGGATATTGATTCAATTACAGTTATAATTAACGAACAGATTAATAAGAATTTTCCATGGTCTGAAATAGTTGATAAAACTGAAGTAATCAGGCTTGAATCAAAAGAAGGTGTGTTACTAAGCGCAATAAATAAACTAATTGTATACAATGATATTTTGTATGCATATGACCGCAGGTTAAGAGATATATTCATGTTTGATAATTCGGGTAAATTCTTGGGAAAACCAGGGCCCAAAGGAGGTGGTCCGGAGGAATTTAACGAGGCAAGAGATTTCGAAATTGATTCAGAGGGCAATGTATATATCTTAGATACAAACAGAATAGTAGTTTACACCAATGATGGTAGATTTTTGAAAGAAATAAAATTCAATTTTATAAATCCAAATAAAAGTCAATATATAAACCCCACACAATTTGCGATTTTTGATGAATGCATCTACCTATATACTGGAACAATAGGAATTAAAAACAATAAAGGAGGTGTTAACAAATCCGTCTATAAAATTGATAAAAAGGGAAAAATTATTGACTCATGGTTCCCAGTAGACAAAAAACTATTTGATGATGCTGTGTTTTCAAAATTTAATAATGGCTATTTACTAACTCCAGATTACAGTTTTAATACAGTTTATTACGTTACACCAAATAATATAACCCCTAAATACAAAATTGATTTTGGTTCATTTGAAGTTCCAGAAAATCTAATTTCTAAAAATTTAGAAAGCTCAGAAAGTTATTTTCGGGTTTTGCAGGAAACTGACTACGCATTGAATGTAACTTCTGCCATAGAGAGTAGTAGTTTTCTGTACTTCAATTATTTTCAAAAAGGCGGAATACGAGCTGTTATTTATTCAAAAGTTAATGCTAATGTCTACGCAGGAAAAATATGGTTAAACAATTTTTCCCCTCCTTATTTCATAACTCAATATAATGATTGGTTCTACGGCATAATTGAGCCTGAAGATTATATATCATTGAAAAATAAATCAACTAATCATGGTTTTGAACTATTTGAAAACGTAGTAGCTGATGACAATCCAATTATCATTAAGGTGAAACTTAAAGACTCCATTTGAAAAATACATCATTGCCCTCATCAGTTGTGAATATTGCACACTTGCGAGCGTATGAGTTCAACCGTGTTATTCATTTGAATAAGTAGCCATTATAATCCCTTCTTCACTACGGTAGCGCTTGCCTGTGCTGTTGGAAACACCGTAATATCTGCCAGTTGCACATGTGCAGGCTGGCGAAGTGCAAACAAAATAATTTCAGCAATATCTTTAGCCTCTAATGCTTTGTATCCTTTATATACTTGCTCGGCACGCGCGGCATCGCCTTTAAATCTTACTAAAGAAAATTCAGTTTCTACCAGACCGGGATTGATGGCTGTAACTTTTATGCCATAGCTGTTTAAATCAAGACGCATGCCCTTAGTAATGGCGTCAACGGCATGCTTACTGGCGCAGTACACATTGCCATTG
>DAOLDI010000051.1:0-8996 GCA_035327445.1 Cyclobacteriaceae bacterium
GAGTTCCTGCTCGGTTTTACCTGAGCCTGATTGTTTGAGTTCATCCAGAATTTCATTTTCAACATGCAGTGATTCCAACTGGTGCTGTGCATAGAATGCAGGTATTACATTATAACCCATGGTAACTTTACCCTTTACAGGTTCAGTGCCTGCTATAATGCGCAGCAGGGTGGACTTACCTCTGCCGTTTGCACCTATAAGGGCTATTTTATCTCCACGTTCAATTCTGGCTGTAGTATGCTGTAAGATATCCAGGCTGCCGTATGATTTACTCACATCCTGCAGTTCAATGATGCTGCGGCCTGGTTGCTGTTTAAATTCAAATCTGAAGTTAACGGCCGCATTTTCTTCTATCACATCTTCTATCATATCCATGCGCTCTAGCGATTTCACGCGCGATTGCACCTGCCTTGCTTTTGAGGCTTTGGCGCGAAACCTTTCGATAAAGCGTTCGGTTTGCCTTATTTTTTGCTGCTGATTTTCAAAGGCATTCTTTTGAATTTCCTGCCTCATGGCTTTCTCTTGCAGGTAAAAAGTGTAATTGCCTTCATAGCTAAATAATTGTTGTGCCGTAACTTCAACCGTGCGGTTAATTACATTGTCCAAAAACCTGCGGTCGTGTGAAACCACCACAATGGCGCCTTCATAATTTCTCAGGTAGTTCTCTACCCATTCTATGGCAGGTAAGTCGAGGTGGTTGGTAGGTTCGTCCAACATCAAAAGTGAGGGCTTTTCCAATAGCAGCTTGGCAAAAATTACCCGCATGCGCCAGCCGCCTGAGAACTCTTTAAGAGGTCTCTTCAGATCTGCCGTAGTAAAACCCATACCTTCCAAAACTTCTTCTGCTTTTGCATGAATGGTATAGCCTTCAAGTCGTTCGAATTTTTCTTGCAGGCGCGTAAGTTTGTTAATCAGGTCATCTGTATAATTGTTTTCCAGTTGCTTAATTACCTCATCAATTTTCTTTTGGGTATCCAGGGCTTCTGTAAAGGCAGACATGGCCACAGCAAGAATACTATCTTCAGTCTGAAAGGAGAGGCTGTCCTGGTTGAGGAAACCAATGCTGCAATCGTTGCTTTTGCTTATTTCACCGGCATCAAGTTTATAATCGCCATTAATCAGTTTAAGCAGGGTAGACTTTCCCTTACCGTTTAAGCCTATCAATCCAATTTTATCATGGGGTTTAATATGTAAGGAGGCATTTTCGTATAAAGCTCTTCCTCCTATAAAATAAGAGATGTTATTAATGGCAATCATGCCGCAAATTTACTTCTTAATCCGAGCATAAAAACCTATTGGTGCTTATGCTGTTAAAAAGCTATCATTACATAAATTAATCAACAGGATATGTTAAAATTAAAATTCTTGCCGATCTTATCACTGGCTTTGCTTATGGCTTGTGGAGGTAATAGATCAGAGCAACAAAGCGAAGCAGCTTTAACAGATAGTGAGTCATCTCTGCCTTTACATAAAGTTAATCTGCCTCCCGGGTTTAAGATTGATGTATTTGCCGAAGTGCATAATGCCAGGTCTTTAGCGATGAGTCCTTCAGGAACCATTTTCGTGGGCAATAGAAATGGCGATAAAGTATATGCTGTAAAAGATACCAATGGAGATTTTAAGGCTGATGAGACTTATGTAATTGCTTCTGGTTTGCGTATGCCTAATGGTGTTGCCTTCAGAGATGGTGATTTATATGTAGCTGAGGTGAGCCGCATACTCAGGTTCAGAGATATTGAAGCTCAACTGGATAATCCTCCAGCACCTGAAGTGGTGTACGATGCGTATCCCACTGAAGGTCATCATGGTTGGAAGTACATTGCCTTCGGTCCAGACGGATTGTTATATGTGCCTGTTGGTGCTCCCTGTAATATTTGTGAACCGGCAGAGATATACGCTACCATCACACGCATCGATGTTAACAGCCAAAATATAAAGCCCGAAATTTTCACTCATGGCGTGCGTAATACAGTTGGTTTTACCTGGCATCCGGAAACTGCGGAACTGTGGTTTACGGATAATGGTCGTGATATGATGGGAGATGACATACCACCTTGTGAATTGAACCATGCGCCTGTTAAAGGCATGCACTTTGGTTATCCTTATTGCCATGGTGGTACAATTGCAGATACTGAGTTCGGGCATAAAAGACCTTGCAGTGATTTCACTGCCCCTGCGCAAAACCTGGGGCCACATACTGCGCCTTTAGGCTTGAAATTTTATACCGGAGATATGTTTCCGGCAGAATACAAAAAGGCCATCATTATTGCTGAGCATGGCTCATGGAACCGAAGCAAAAAAATAGGGTATAGGCTTAGCATGGTGAGGCTAGATGGAAATCAATCTAATGGCTACGAAACTTTTGCAGATGGCTGGATGGACGATGAGACACAAAAAGTATGGGGCCGACCAGTTGATGTATTGCAACTGCCTGATGGTTCATTGCTGGTATCTGATGATCATGCCAATGTGATTTACCGCATCAGTTATAAGGGCTGATTATTTACAAGTCAGAAATTAGAAATCGGAAGATATCTTTTTGATGTCTTCTTTTTTATCTTCGCTCATCTCTTTGATGATGCTGGCAGAGCGGTAAACCAATTGTAGTTCCTTTTTCGATTTTGAGGTAAACGATAAGCTTAAGGTCTCTGCATACCATTGATATGAATCTGCCCGCACGTTGTATTGTGCCTTGCCAAAAGCTTCTTCCAGGCTTTTCATCAGGCGGGTATCTTTATCTGTTACCAGGTTTATTTCGTATATCTTATCATTATAAACCTTAAGTTCTATAGTTCTTACTTTAATGTCGCCTATGCTGCTGTAATTTTCGTTTTTAACCAGGTAGAGTTTGGCATCAAACTTATGAGCCTCTTTAATATCTTTCTTGAATTCGGCACCTTCAATTTCATTGATATTCGATTCAAGCTTGATGTCCTTAAATCCTTTTCTTCGCTCCAGCTCTTCCAGATTTTGCCCCTGTAAGTTGCCGGTGAAAGTAATAAACAGTAAAAGGTAAATGCAGCGCATGTTCTTATTCTTAATTCTTAAATTTCTCTTTACCGATTAATAATTCAAAAAACAATTTAAAGTCAGAACCCAGGCTATACAAAGGATATTGAAATGTAGCAGGCTTATTCTTTTCGAAGAAGAAGTGACCAACCCATGCAAAACCGTAGCCAACCAGGGGAATAAGGGCTAATCTCCACCATACCTGTGTATAAAGCGTCCAAAACAGAATAGCAAATACCAATGCTGTGCCAATAAAATGCAATGTCCTGCTGGTAGGGTGGGCATGCTCGGTAAGGTAGAATGGATAGAATTCTTTAAATGATTTGTATTTTCTCTCTGTACTCATGGCACTTAAGATTTTGTCTGCAGTAAAGTTAGGGGCAATTTTACAATTACCCTTTCCCAAAGGAATACAATTTCTGCCTTATCATTTTGCTGATCTATGCGAATGGTAAAAGGCTCATATAGCTCTCTTTCGTTTTCAATAACCGGTGCTGTGATGCGCAGTACATCTTTAGCGTCATTATAATTATAAGCACCCCATAAGCCCAGGTCAGCATTGAAAATGATTGTCCATTGATTTTCTTGCGGAATACTGAACAAAGTATAAGTTCCGGCTTTCAATAATTCAGTTCCTACCCGTATATCCCTTGTAAAAGTAATTTCGGTTGCCTCATTGGCGCCTGTACGCCAAACCTTGCCATAGGGTACAAGTTCACCAAAAATTTTTCTTCCTTGCTTGTGTGGTTGTGAGTACACAATCTTGAGGTAATTGTCCTGGTATTTGATACGTACCACGTTTAGCGGACTTGGACGTGGAGGCAGCGCCTCCTGTGCAAATGCATCTGGCGGTAAAATATTTGCCAGATGAAGCATTAAGATGAGATAAATGATTTTCCTCATGCCTGCGAAGATAAGAATTTGAAAGCAATCATTAATTTTGATACTTATGTCGCGACCAGCTTTTGATGATATCTTCATGGAGTTGGCGGTTAACCTGGCCGCCAGATCTCATTGTATTAAACGGCATGTTGGTGCTGTGCTTACAAAGGAAACCCGTATTATCTCTATAGGTTATAATGGTCCGCCATCGGGTACACACAATTGCGATGTTGAATGGCCAGAGCAGGGTTGCCCCAGAGACAGTAAGGGTGGATGCTCACTGGCAATTCATGCCGAGCAGAATGCCATTTTGTATGCAGTTAAAAATAATACATCAGTAGAGGGAGCTACACTTTATGTAACCTTATCTCCCTGTCTGGCATGTGCCAGAATTATCTACACCATGGGAATCAAGAAAGTGATTTACCTTAAATCTTATGCAGCACATAAGGGCATACCCATTGATGAAGGGGTAGAGTTTCTTAACAAGTTTGGTGTTGAAACAATGCAGTATGAAGGTAACCTAAGAAATGTTACCATGATGATTTAATCCTTCCCGAACGATCAGGTGTTTGTAAACAAAAAACCACGCGCAGTCTTTGATAGAATAGCACGTGGCTTTAAGTTAATGCTTATTGCAATACTTTCTTCAAGTCGTTGATAAGCTTGGCAGGAATTGCCTTTGCATTTTGCTTTTTAGCAGCTTCAAATACTTTAAGCGACTTGCCAGCCATTTCAAGTAATCCAACCGGATTCTTGTCGTGACGGTAACTGCCCAGGCACCACTTGATATCTGCTTGCAGACCTTCTTCGATGCCCAGTTGCTGAAGCTTCTTAAGCGCATCTTCAGCAGCTTTTTCTAAAAGCGCTTCAGCAGAAACCTTGCTTGCTTTTTTCTTAGGAGCAGCCTTTGGTTTTGCTGCAGCTTTTGGCGCTGCTTTCTTTACTGTTGTTTTAGCCATAATGAATAGTTTTTTGGTTTAATACTGCTGCGAAGTTACTTAATCTGATTGTTTCATCCGAATGGCATTACAAATAGGCTGGGCAAAAAAAAAGAAGCAACTCTTTGAGTTGCTTCTTTCATGCAAAGCATGCAGGTTAAAACCTGATTACTTTTTCTTCTTAGCTGCAGATTTCTTTGCGGCTTTCTTAGCAGGCTTTTTCTTAGCTGCTTTCTTAGCTGCCTTCTTAGCAGGCTTCTTTTTAGCAGCTTTCTTAGCACTCTTTTTTGCCATAGTGTTTAGAGTTTGGTTAAAAAACTTGTGAAAAGTTAACACAATTTTCTTTTCGCCAAATATTTTTTAACAAAAATTTTTTCTAAAGATAATTTACTTGAAGTAGTACTTGAAGTAAATATGGATGTGATGTTCAGATTTTTTTTGCTTTTGTTAAGCGATAATGTTCACTTCAGGATGAAGGTCAACATCAAATTTCTCTTTCACTGATGCTTTGATTTGCATGGCAAGTTGCCATATTTCTTCGCCTTTTGCATCACCATAATTCACAATAACGAGCGCTTGTTTTTCATGCACACCCACTGCTCCGATCCGCTTTCCTTTCCATCCACATTGCTCAATCAACCAGGCTGCTGGCAGCTTCACAAATTTATCAGACACAACGTAATGAGGAATGTCTCCAAACTTATTTTGTAATGATTGCAGCTTACTTATAGGCAGGGTAGGATTTTTAAAAAAACTGCCTGCATTGCCTAATTTCGCAGGATCTGGCAATTTGCTTTGCCTGATCTCAATTACAGCATCGCTAATTTTTTTTAAATTCAGTTCCGCTTTTCCTTTTGCTTTCAGTACATCCTGAATGGCTCCATAACTAACATTATACTGGTGATTTTTTTTGCGTAATCTGAAGTTAACATGGGTAATGATACACTTGTCTTTGAGTTCATTTTTGAAAATGCTGTCGCGGTATGCAAAGTGACATTCCTTGTTGAGAAATGTTCGCGTCTCAAGACTATCGCGCATCAAAACTTCCACTGATGTGATGGCATCTTTCACCTCTACACCATAGGCGCCAATGTTCTGCATGGGAGCCGCACCTACCGTACCTGGAATAAGGGAAAGATTTTCGAGACCTGCCCAATTTTTTTCTATACAATGCATCA
The DNA here is from genome assembly GCA_035327445.1 of Cyclobacteriaceae bacterium. GTDB lineage: Bacteria > Bacteroidota > Bacteroidia > Cytophagales > Cyclobacteriaceae > DAOLDI01. The sequence goes on from DAOLDI010000051.1 coordinate 6,011, forward strand.
CAAAGGGGTGCCAAAGCTCTCCGGCACCAACTTTAAGCTCCACAAAATCATCATGCTCCTCTAATACCGTGACACCCCTGATCTCTATCTTGATCACGTAAACAGCAATATCTTTTGTTAAGAGTATGTTACTTCCGCCACCAAGTATAAATACAGGCATTGCCTTACTTAGGGGCAGTTGCAAAGCGTGTTTTAAGCTCTCAACATTACTTACACTGCTGAAAAATTTTGCCTTGGCAGCTATACCAAAGGAATTGTATTGCCGAAGTGATTCATTTTCCCGAATTGTGAAAGCATTCATTTGAGCAAATATATAGCAATGGAAGTGATAAAATGATAAGTAGCCCTGTTCAGCCTAAAGGGCTTGTACTTGTCTGTAAGGATGCATTACTTAGCTGCATGAAAATTATTGAATGCCCCCGCGATGCCATGCAAGGCATTGCCGATTTCATACCGACTGAGCTAAAAGTGCGATACATCAATCAATTGCTTAAGGTTGGATTTGATACCATCGATTTCGGAAGTTTTGTTTCTCCCAAAGCCATTCCGCAGATGCGTGATACTGCTGAGGTACTCAATGCATTGGATTTAAGTCAAAGCAAATCCAAATTACTGGCTATTGTGGCCAATACACGCGGAGCAGAGGAAGCTGCGCAACATAAAGCCATTACTTACCTGGGATTTCCATTGTCAATATCAGAAACATTTCAGCAGCGTAATACCAACAAGTCCATTGCGGAGGCTTTGAATACCCTGGATGAAATACAAAACATCTGCAAGGGTAGCCACAAAGAACTGGTGTGTTATATCTCTATGGGATTTGGGAATCCTTACAATGACCCTTATGATAAAGAAATTGTTGCCGGCTTTACCGATATCCTGGTAAGCATGGGCGTTAAGATCATTTCCCTGGCCGATACCATTGGTGTGGCTGAGCCTGCCCTGATTACTTATTTGTTTGAAAGCCTCTCGCAGAAATTTCCACAAGTAGAATTTGGTGCGCACCTGCACTCCACTCCACATACAGCTGAAGAAAAAGTGGCAGCGGCCTATGCAGCCGGTTGCCGCAGATTTGACGGAGCGATAAAAGGCTTTGGTGGTTGCCCCATGGCCAAAGATGAGCTAACCGGAAATTTAGCTACCGAGACCATTATTGCTTATCTTAAGAGGCAAGGCGAAGCAACAGGCATTGATGAAGCAGAATTTGCCAAGGCCATGCAAATAGCGGATGAGGTTTTTGCAGGGCATTAATTTTTATAATAAAATTATTTCATTAGCTGCATGTACATCATAACAGCAACAGCACGCCTGAACATTCGGCCCATAAATTTAGCTGATGCTGCTTTCATGTATACTTTGTTGAATTCAGATGGCTGGCTCAGGTTCATTGGTAACCGGAACATTAACTCTCTGGCAGATGCGGAGCTTTACATACAGCATATTCTTGATAAGCCTGATGCTTTTTACAATATTGTAGAGCTAAAGTCTGAAAGAAAGGCGATAGGACTAGTTACCTTAATGAAAAGAGATAATCAGAAATTCATGGATATCGGTTTTGCACTCTTACCCGATTATGAGAAAAAAGGTTATGCCATTGAGGCTTCAAGAAAATACCTGGCTGAATTGCTTAAGTTACAGGTATATGAAAACATCATTGGTATTAGCATGTCCTCTAATACCAAATCCATTAAGGTACTCGAAAAACTGGGACTGAGTTTCCAATCAAGCTTTACAGATAAAAATCAGGAACTGCATCTATATGCCTTGCACAAGTAATTTTTGCTTTTACTCTTCCTTTACACAAAACCTGTTGAAGTATTCTGCAGCTCTTTTATGGTTAAGTGACATGGCTTTGGCCAGCATCATGCAGGCCTCATCATTTTCTTTGAGCATGATTTGTGAAAAGCCTGCCATGAAATAGGCTTCCGCATTCAGACTGTCATAGGCAATGGCACGCTGAAAATAATTTAAAGCTTTTTGGTTATCATATTGTTGTTGCAGGCACCAACCAATTGCTATTAAAGCATCGGTAGTCTTATAATTATGAGCGATCATGTCCTCAAAAAGCTTCCTGGCTTCATTACACCTTTGTAATTGATAGTTTAAAATATAAGCGCTCTCATAGCGTACAGAATCTATGAAATATCCGAGCTGTATCACCTGATCATAACTAATGAGTGCTTCATCAAATTTGCGCGACTGCCGGTACACATAGGCTTCCATCATATACAATTGTGCTTTTTGATATTTGTTACCTGCAACCTTAAAACCTCTTCCTAAAAAACTATGCGCAGCCTCTTCATCTTTTAGCTTGTTGAGGGCAATAGCAGCTCCTGCCAATGCGGCTTCAATGTTTTTACCACCAAAGTATGTAATGGCTCTGCGATAATCGAAAATGGCCTCTATATAATCACCTTTACCTTCGGCAATTTGTGCTCTTTTATAAGCTTGCTTTGACATGATGTAATTGAGAAATACCGGAGAGGAAAGCACAACCGTAAAGAAGATCAATAAAAATAAACGTGCGTATGACTTTGCGGCCGGTGTATATCTTTCTCTTCCTGGCGCAGGTTCTGGAATGAAATCTCCGTACTTGGCTTTGGTATTAGCCAGCAAAAGGTCATAAGCAATTCTTCTGCTTTCATCACTTAATACATCATAGGCCAGCTTAATTTCTCTGAATTTTTCTGCTGCCGCAGGATTATCAGGATTTTTATCAGGATGATAACGCTTGGCAAGTTGATGATAGGCTTTCTTGATTTCTGTTGCCTTTGCTTCTGCCTTTACACCTAAAATATGGTAGTAGTTAGCTGACAATTACTTTAGACTTAACTTGTATTGCTTGCCCGGTAAGGATTGAACAGCCCCTTTAAACTCCAGGTTCAGTAATTGTGAAGCTAATTCATACACCGGCATTTGCACACGCCAGCTCAGCTCATCAATTTGTACCGGCTTGTCGAGGTCTTGTAAAGTGATGATGATTTTT
>DAOLDI010000052.1:0-8964 GCA_035327445.1 Cyclobacteriaceae bacterium
CCTTAATTTGCAGTTTATGGCGTTCGGGATGAGGCTTAAGGGCAAACCGCAGAAAAATTGAGCCCTCTTTTGTGAACTTGAAAGCATTGCTCAATAGATTAACCAAAACCTGCTTTAGCTTCACCCTGTCAATAACTACTAAGTATTTTTTCAGATCTTCAGAATAACTTATCCTGAATTCATTACGCTGCTCTTCCTGCCGGTGCTTAAAGAGTAATTCAAGTTCACAACTCAAATCCGGAATATATATTCTGGAAGATTCCAGTTTATAGGTTCCGGCATTTATCTTGGCTTGTTCAAGTATATTACTGATGAGTTCATTAAGATAGAGATTGGAGGAGCTGATACCATTTATAAATTTTCTTAGTTTGCTTTGATGAGGAATTTCCTTTTCCAGCAGATTGGTAAATCCAGAAATACTGTGCAATGGTGTGCTGAGTTCATGGCTCATTCTTGATAAAAAGATTTCTTTAGCTGCAGCTAACTTCTCAGCACGATCTTTTTCTGTCTCCAGTTTTTTTCGATATAAATTGGTTTGCGTAATGTCTTTTATCAGAAAGAATAGTAAGGTAAAGCCAAGAAATATACCTGCTGCAGCAATTATAAGAGCTTCTTTATGTGAATTTTCTATTCTTTCTATTGCAGATTCCTGGTCAGCTCTCAGAGCATACTCGTTTGTTTTTGAGATATCAAACAATAACTCTCTGATTTTTTGAAGCAACAATTCATTATAGTTAACCAGGCTTAACTCAGTTTTGAGCAGATTTCTTTGTAAGGATATTTCTTTATCAAGTACATCAAACAGAATATTTTTTACAACGGCCAGTGTTGTATCAATAAAGTAATCTCTTACAATATTGCTGTCTATTGAAACTGCAAGACTATAATTTATTTGCTCTTCAAGTGAAGTTAAGGTATCAATTCTTATCCTCTCTCGGCCAAATAGTTTTCTGAAAAATCCGCTTAAGCCTTTATAATCATCAGGATACTGTATCAGCTCTTTCAACTCAATAGTATCTCGTTTTGCAATCAACTCATGTTCTTTCGTAATAACTTTGTCGATGTAAGCTGAATCTGAGATTTGAGTTTTAATCCTGTTCAATGCTTGTTGCGTAAATAAATTTGAGCTTTGTTGCTTTTTTAGTTCTATCAGTATGGTATTAACTCTTGTTTTTTCATCAATAATTTTTCTCAACGTATCTAATTGCATCAGTGATAAAGAAGCATTCTGCATCAATCCTCCAAGTTCATGAATCAGGCTATCCGCATTTTTTACATTTTCGAGGTAAAGCTTTCTTTGAATAGTGTCGTTCGTTAGAATAAAATTATGAAGGTGTAAGTCAGACTGAATGGCAGATTTAAGAATTGTATTGGTTATTGCAGATTTTACATCGGGCATTACTATGCTTTGTATGGATTCTTTCGATTCATTGTAACTTTTAATACTCCAAAAGATAAATGCCCCGAATGCACCGGCCAGTAATAATATGACAACCCATATTTTTGTTAGAGAATTGTTCAAGGCAGACGATTTTAAAAGTAATATTTCTTAAGCTCTTTAGTGTAAATCAGATTGCTTCTCAATTTTGAGTTGAAATGATGTTCAGTACCATTGCAACATCAATAATCCTGATTTGTTTTAGAATTTCTATTTTAAAGATGGCATTTCTGCATACCAAAGCAAAAATTTATTTTATCAATGGGGGGCTAATATTGCTGATAACAGCGTAATAAGGCATAGGCATCATTTTTTTTGATGCCTATGCCTTAATAGATTTTGTGTTGGGAATTGCTTTGCGAAACAGCACAGTACTCGGTTAAGTAGATGCTGCTTGTTGTGTCACATGCCGAAACAGTAATCCTGAAGTTAAATACGGCATGATAAAAAATCCGTTAACTGCAATGATTTCTTGCACTGAGCTGCCCGGATAATTTTGCATGTTGGCAAGTATGGCTATCGCAGTGAGAAGCACCAATGATAATACTGTTGCATACATAGCCAATTCAAGTCCGCGTGCTTTAAAGTGGGAGAGATATAAGCCTGCAATAAAAACTAAAATAACACCCATGTACATGAGGTTGCCTGCATGTGGTCCTGCACCAATAAGTCCGACAGCCAGGTTAGCCCATATCATTAGAAATGTGGAACCGACAGCCAGAATCATTGCAATCCGATACACTATATTTTTAGAAAGCTGTGTGAGCACAACCATGGCGGTACCGGTGCCAAAGAGCAGTAAGCCCATGATGATAAAATCGCCAGCACTCCAATTTACTTCAGTAGTAAATTGCATGGCAAAAAGGGGAACAAGCAAAAGGATGACAGTTGCAAGTGCCACACCTGATAATGATTTGTAGAGATTGTTTTGTTTTTCCATGATTTAAAGTTTAACGAATCAAAAGTACTTTGAAATACAAAGTGAAACAATAGAAATTGAAAATTTTCTTTTGGTAAGTATTAAATAGGTGTTAAATGGCTGAATTTTGAGGATAGGCTGCTGCTTTACCCGGACAGTTAAATTCTTAACAAGCCCCGAAAGCCATGGGCGCCATAATATGATTCAGCACCGTTGTGGTAGATAAAAACATGGCCGTAGCGCCAGTCGCCAAAAATGGCACCACCCAGTTTGCGGATATCGGCTGGGGTTAGCAGCCAGCTCGATGTTTTGGCATCGAACTTTCCAAGTTTTTGCAGTTCCCGGTATTGGGCTTCATCCACAATTTCAATACCCATTTCGGCAGCCATGCCCAGGGCGCTGTGTTTGGGTTTATGTTCTTTTCTGGATTGCAATGCTTGCGGGTCGTAGCAAACACTTCTGCGCCCTGCCGGACTTTCAGCAGCGCAGTCACAAAAAATAAACTCATCAGTCTTTTTATCATAGCCAATCACATCTGGTTCTCCCCCCGTATCTTCCATTTCCTGCAGCGACCATAGTTTTTTCTTACTGGCTTCAAGTTTGGCCTGCACCTTTTCCCAGGCAATGCCTTTATGGCGTTGCATATTCTTTTCGAAACGTGCTTGTAAAATGCGCAGCAATTCCTGCTGTTCGGCTTTTGATAGCGTAGCTGATTTTTTCATGATGATGTGAATTTCAGTTTGATTACTCAGGATGCCTTAAGCTTAGTTTTTTTGGTTCGCCTCAGGGCGCTTCATTAAATAATAACCCAGGGCTAGTGCAATAATAATGGCAGCAATGCCTATATTCTGTAATCCATCATTGTGGCCAATATCCAATACAAGTAATTTCCTGCCGATAGCAATTAGGCCAATCAGTAAAATACTTTGCACTTTAATTGCATGTTCTTTGATGTAGATATTGAATGTATCAATCAGCTCAATGGCAATCAGAATGTTGAAGAAAACCGGTAATACCATTGCTGTTTGCTCTTTGGTGATGAGCAACCTTGCATCGTTTTCATGATGTGTAAATAATGCTTTGGCAAATTGGTAAACCAGCTCAACAACTTCTACTGTTATGTAGGCCGCGATAATGCCAGAGAGAATGTAGAAAACAATATGCTCGAATTTTTTAAGTAATGAATTGTGCATGGTAAGTATGCTTTGGGTTGATTTATAGTGCTAAAAACTTCCAATCCTAAGCACCTCGTCATAGCGAGGAACTTAAAGGCTCATTCAATATATAAGGATTAATATGTGACGAAGTAATCTTATTATTTAAGCAACTATTTATTCAAACAGATTGCTTCGCTTCATTATTTTTATTTTAAGTTATAAAGATTTAATTAAGTCGCTCGCAATGACGTTTAATTATTTTTTATGGTATTAAGTTGATACTCTCAAAACTTGAATTCTTAAGGTAATATATTTTTTGCAATCTTACCATCTTTCATGATCAGCAGAAATTTTTCTGCCGGCTGCGCAATCAGTTCAATATTTGTAAGCGGGTTACCATCCACCAGAATTAAATCTGCTAAAGCGCCTGCTTCTACAACACCTAATTTTCCAGCATAGGGACTCCTTAAACCTGAAAGTGCCAGCAGTTGCGCATTATCGTGCGTAGCCATTTTCAAAATTTCATAATTACTGAGCCATTTACTCAATTTACTTAAATATTCATTTTGTTGTTCGTTCAGTTCTGGTTCAAAAAGAAAATCTGTTCCCCAGGCAATTTTCACTTTAGCTTTTTTAGCCATGGGCCAAACCTTTTCCTGGCCCTCAATCACAGGTTTGCGTTTTTCTCTGCGCAATGGATCCATATCGGGTGTATCTTCTGCCAGGTACTGGCAACTTAGCCAAACATCTTTTTTTCTCATCAGCTTCAAGGTTGCTTCGTCTAATAACTGACCGTGCTCAATGCATTTCACACCTGCTTCAATGGCTCTTCTAACTGCGCGTGTAGTATAAGCATGCACAGTTACATAAGTGCCCCAATCTTCTGCTGCTTCAACAGCTGCTTTCATTTCGTCAAAAGTGTACTGGGTAACATCAACAGGGTCATATGCTGAAGAGGTACCACCACCCGCCATAAGTTTAATCTGGCTGGCACCCATGCGCAGGTTTTCGCGCACTGCGGTAAGTACTTCATCTCTGCCATCGGCAATAAAGGTGGCGCCAAATTTTTCGGCTCTTGATACTTCACCATAAAATCTGCGCGAAGGCTCATGAGGTAATCGGAAATCTCCATGACCAGAAGTTTGGCTGATGGTTGCACCTGCAGGCCAAATCCTGGGGCCGGCAATAGTGCCTTTGTCAATCTCTGCTTTTAAAGCAAATGATGGTCCGCCCACATCGCGCACTGCAGTGAAGCCACGCATCAACATTTTCTCAGCTTGCTGCCCGGCTTTCTCTACAATTGTTTCTGGACTTAGATTTGGTGACATCATGTCTGCCATACTCATTGCACCAAATATCATGTGCACGTGTACATCAATTAATCCGGGCATTAGTGTTTTACCTTCTGCATTTATGCTGATGGTGTTGACTCCGCTTGCTATAGGTGTTGGCGAAATAACCGAAATAACATTGCCTTCTATTAATACATATTGATTGTAAGTGATTTTATTCGTCTTACCATCAAAAATATTTACACGTTCAAACAGGATGGGAGTAGTCTGTTGTGTTGTGCTAATCAGGCTATCAGCATTTATGAGCCCTTTTTCGAATGAATAGCAGATGAATGAAGTTGTAATGTTTAGTAGTACACTAATCCAAATCAGTCTGCAGACGCTTCGCATTATATTCCAGATGTAGTTCATCTTTATTTTGTAAGGTAAGACTTAAACAAACATAATGAGAGACTGTTTCGACAAAGCATAAATTGGCTTTAGCTGTAGGTGAAAATGATTTATGCATTTTAAAAGATCTTGATTATTTCGTTCGGCCTTCAACAATCTTGTCATACGCAATATCATTTGGCTCCCATAGTTCAATTTTATTTCCCTCCATATCTAAAATATGCACAAACTTTCCGTATTCAAATGTTTCTATTTCATCTAATACGGTAACACCTTCTTCTTTTAATGCCTTAACCAATGCTTCCAGATTTTCTACCCTGTAGTTGATCATAAAATCTTTTTTACCTGGTTCAAAGTGTTTTGTCTGTTCTGCGCAAGGACTCCATTGCAGAAAGCCCTTTTTTGCTGGCGCATCGCTTTGCCGCCATTCAAAATTTGTTCCGTAAGCATCAGTATCTAAGCCCAGATGTTTTTGGTACCAGGCTTTTATTTGTTCTGGATTTTTACATTTAAAGAAGATACCACCAATACCGGTTACGCGTTTCATGATACTAATTGTTTGTCTATCAATTTTTGTAGATAATGATAAAGTAATACTAAGCGTTATAAATGACTTAATAATGAATTGTGTGCTTTTAATTATTCATTTATAAGTTTTATTTTTTTAATTCTTAGATCAGTTCTAAATGTTAATCCTGCTTCCGCCAGTGATTTATGCAGTGCAGGCAGTGATGCTTTGCCCATACCATGCAGTGCCAGTATTTCTTTCTCTGTTTGTGCAGCAAGTTTTTCAATGGTATCAATACCATGATGAAGTAAGGCATTTCTTGCGGGATTACTCAAATATGCCAAAAAACCTGAAGCCGGTTCTTTCAGTTTTTCGCAAGTCGGACAGGTAGGGCAGTCGCTGCTTTTATAGAATGTATGCCCAAACTTGCAGGTCTTTTTTATTTTCTGTTTTGCCATAGAATAAAATTGGGCATATCAGTTTACTTATGCAAAAGCTTGTAAAGCAAAATGCCTGATACCATTAAAATAAATCCCACTGTAAACATAATCACGTGTAAAATATTGAGGTCTTTAAGCAGCAATACCTGTATCAGTATCCAACCCATCAATAAGATACCCTGAACCGCTATCCAAACCTGATAATTATTTTTCTGTTTGATTGCGAAATACGCTGCAAACACATTAAGTACGCCATTAATAGTAAATAAAATAATACCTGGAATAAGATATGTGTGAAAAGGTGAGGGCTTTAGGTAGGCTACTGACATACCCATTTTGCTGCCACTAGGCTCGATGATAAATAAAGCCCCGGCAACAAGGGCATTTATTCCCGTAAGCAGCAGGCATATAATGGATATTATCCTGATTGCTTTATTCATTACTGAGCCAGGTAAATGTTTAATGATTGAAAAATTGAAGACTCAAAAAGTACTATTCACTACGTAATATCTTTTCCATTTTCCGGCCTTTGGCCAGTTCATCAACCAGCTTATCGAGGTAGCGTACTTGTTGTGTTAAAGGATTGCTGATTTCTTCTACACGATAGCCGCAAATTACACCTGTAATTAGTTTAGCATTTTTATTCAGGTTTACGCCATCAAAAAATTGCCTGAAAGTAACTTTTTCTGCAATAAGTTTTTGCAGCTTTTTTTCGTTGTATCCGGTGAGCCATTCTATCACTTCATGCAGCTCTGCTATGGTTCGGCCTTTGCGTTCAACTTTAGTTACATAGTGTGGATATACCGATGCGAAGGTCATGTTGGCCATGCGTTCATCGTGATGGCTGGTGTCTTGCATGATTAATTATTCTGGTTTGTAAATCACTTATTTGACACGCGATAAAATTGCGCGCATGATGAAAGTAGATTGCACAAGAAGCTCAATTGCCAACTTATTGTGTTGAGTAATTGCGTATTTGCCTGTTCTTAATCAGGAACAATAAAAATCCGATTAATGGAGTTACAACAGCCATCACATACAAGAGCGTTTTTGTATCTGGATGAAAGTTGGAATTTTTTGTTCTTACAATGGTGTAGATCATTGCCACAAGGTTAATCGCAAGTATTATGTAAAGGCTTGTCAGGGTATTCATATGCTTATTTTTATATCAGATAAAAATATAAACTATTTTGTTTAATTAAAAATCAGGAATAATTAGCCGCATCCAAATATCAGCAGAATGACTACCTATTAGTTACTGAGGCTATTCTAAGTAATTTTTAAAAAATGCAATTAGTTTATTGATCACATCATTCGATTGTGTATTGTCAAAACTATGGAAGGCAAGGTACTCATGGTATTGATTAGTAACGCCCAATCCGTTTAACTTACCCCGCATCCATTGGCTCTGGTAAACAGGAACTATGGGATCTAAACTTCCATGAAAAATGATGGTAGGCTGTGTACTGCTGTTTACATTCCAATAGGGGCTTACAGCTTTATAAGCGGTAGTGTCCCACGACTGTCCAACATATTCAGTTAGTATATCGCCAATGTAAGCACCCAACCAAATATTTACGCTGTTATACCAGGACCAATCTCTGAGGTTACTGGGGCCGAAAATATTAGCAACGCACTTAATATTATCATTGTACTTATAGGCGTAGATCATGGCAAGCTGGCCGCCTGCACTTGCGCCTATCACACCTATCTTATCAGAAATGTGATATTCTGTTTTGTTAGCTAGTACATGGTTTACAACGGCATCAATGTCTTCCATAATTTCCGTATGGTGAATGTTGTTAGCATTACTTGCCAGCCTGTAATTCATATTTACTATGGCCACATTACTCCATTTTGTTTTGATGAGGTTTTGGTATGAATTGAAATCTTCTTTTCGCCCGGCTTTCCATGCCCCACCATGAATCATTAAGATGATTGGGGTATTGGCATCTCTGTTTGCAGGTAAGAAAATATCATAAACTTGTCTTGTATCAGTACCATATGCAACATTCTCTAAACTGCTTTCCGGAAGATTACTGTTTCCATTTAATGTATTGCCAGGACCGGTCGGATCTTCAATGCATGAGTTAATGACCAGCAATGAACAACTAAACAGGATCAGATTAAAAAAAGTAAGTATCTTTTTCATCTCGTAAATTTAGCATTTAATAATGCCTATTCGATAATGGTAACTTTACATTAGAAAGGAGGCTATGAATTTATTTCGGTAGGAGTTATATCGTCATCTTTAACTATTTTGTATAACAAGGGCTCATTAGTTGCATAATCCTTGATTACTTTAATGGTAATAAGCGCAAGAGGTATACCAATAATATTTGCAATCATATAGGCAAGTGTGCTTGTAATCATTTCATCTAAAGATTCTGCCTTCATGCCTAAGCGAAACACAAATTGCCCAACAAAGTTATTCAATAGCCAAAGTGCCCACCAAAATATCAAATTAGCATTTGATAAATTTTGATTTAAGCTAATTCCATTTTTTAATAACAGCTCCCTGGTCTCCTGGTAAATTTCCTTCATTATCTGATATGGTCTGTATAAATTAACTATTGGAACAAACCAACTCCCAACGGCCCAATCTTCTCTATGTGATAAGTAACTTATTTTTAAATGAAGGTTATAGTAAGCACGCCTAAACCATTTAATAAATGTTACTATTGAAGTAATGTAGGCAATTAGATATAGTATTGCTATAACTTGCTCTCGAATATCATTTGCATTAGCATCCTCATCAGAAATATCATAACCATCAGCAACTTTTTGTAACAAATCATATTGCATATACCCGGAAAGTGA
>DAOLDI010000053.1:0-8951 GCA_035327445.1 Cyclobacteriaceae bacterium
GTCTTGTTCTTTTTCTAATTTATCGGTACTGCCTGAAATAAGCAGGGGAGTTCTGCTGGCCGGCATTGTGGCTATTTTAGGATCAGTTGATATAGTATTGGGTGAAGTTGATCGCTGAAATGTTTATAGTGGGCTATGCTCAAAATTCTTTCTGCCAAACAAATAAAAGATTTAGATGCCTACACCATAGCGCATGAGCCTATCGCTTCTATTGATTTGATGGAGCGTGCCTGCAAGGCTTTCATCAATCATTTTGTAAAGCGCATTGATATTTCTAAATCTATTGGCATTGTTTGCGGTACTGGTAATAATGGAGGAGATGGTTTGGGCATTGCCCGCTTGCTGCGCGAAAGAAGGTACCAGGTTAATGTTTGGATACTGAGAGCTGAGGCACCTGAGAGTGCGGATTTCAAATCAAACCTTCAACGCCTGCCAGCACAAATTCATGTAAAAGAATTAAAAGATGAGTTGGCCATTGAAGGTCTTGAATCTGCCGATATAATTATTGATGCCATTTTTGGTTCTGGCTTATCAAGACCTGTTACCGGATTATATGCTGCAGTAATTGATTATCTGAATCAGCTAAGCGCATATCGCATTGCAGTTGATATTCCATCAGGTTTATTTGCTGATAGCAGCACAGCTGAGGGCGCAATACTTAAGGCGCATCTTACACTTAGTTTTCAATTACCCAAATTAGCCTTCTTACTTCCTGATCATGAAAGTAATGTTGGAGAATGGGAATTGTTAGACATAGGATTGAGTAAAGATTTTATAAATTCAATTGATGCAACATTTTTCTTGCTGGAGGAAGACGATATAAGTAAGCTTATAAAACCCAGAAATAGATTTTCACATAAGGGACATTTTGGCAAAGCATTAATAGTTGCAGGCTCGGAAGGAAAAATGGGTGCTTGTGTTTTGGCTGCCCGCGCTGCCATGCGCAGTGGTTTAGGTTTATTAACTGCGCATGTTCCTGTGTGCGGTTATGAAATAATGCAAATAGCTGTGCCGGAGTGTATGGTAACATTGGATAAGCATGAAAAATTTACCACTAAAATCAAATTCACTGACGAATACGATGCGGCAGGCATTGGCCCCGGTATTGGCACTGATCGGGAAACAGGTGTTGCGCTGCATCAATTGATGACTACTATTCAAAAACCTATTGTAATTGATGCTGATGCATTGAATATACTTGCTGAAAACAGGGCGCAGTTGTACACTATTCCTGCCAATAGTATTTTAACTCCTCACCCCAAAGAATTTGAACGACTTGCTGGCCATGCCGAAAATACTTTTGAGCGTTTAAGCATGCTAAAAAATCTTGCAATGGAAATTAATTGCGTTGTATTATTAAAAGGTGCTTTTACTGCTATTGCTTCTCAACAAGGCAAAATTTATTTTAACTCAAGTGGTAACCCAGGAATGGCAACAGCCGGAAGTGGAGATGTGCTTTCAGGCATACTAACTACTTTGCTTGCGCGAAAATTTGACGCTACTCATGCAGCATTGCTTGGTGTATACTTACATGGCCTTGCCGGAAACTTTGCAGCTGCTGCAAAAACAGAAGAGGCCCTGATTGCTTCAGACATTATTGAATATCTGCCTGCAGCATGGAAAAAGCTGATTTCAGTTTAAAAAAATTCTCTGATAGCACACAATTTTGGAGCTAGTTAGCTTACTTTGTTTAAAATTTATTTAATGGATTTTTTTCTTGCATCATTCGTTGCCTTATTTTCTGTAGTAAACCCACTAGGTGCGGTACCTGTATTTGTATCATTAACTGAAGGTGATCCGGTAAATATTAAGAACAGGCAAGCTTTAAAAACATGCCTGTACATGATTGGCATTCTAACCGCATTTTTTTTCGCGGGCACTTTTATTCTCGACTTTTTTGGGATACGTATTGAAGACATACGCATTGCCGGTGGTCTGCTTATTTGCAATACTGCATTCGGATTACTCTCAAATGATAAAGCGCATGAAGGCAAGCGTATTTCACATGAGGTAAAAGCAGAGGGACTGGAGAAAAATGATATTTCGTTTACACCCATGGCCATGCCTTTATTGTCAGGTCCCGGAGCCATTGCATTGTCAATAGGTTTTTTTGAAAAGACCCGGGGCTGGACAGACTATATCTATACAGTATTGGCCATTGTGGCAGTAGCCTTTGTTACGCTAATTATTCTAAGAACATCACGCAAAATTCATAAAGTATTGGGAAAAGGAGGAATGGCAGGTTTAACCAAAATGATGGGTTTTATTATTCTTTCTATTGGCGTAGGCTTGATTTTGCGGGGTCTGCATCCCCTGGTGGCCCGTATGATGGGATTTGAGTAACTTTGGACAGGTTTTTGCGTTTATAAAACGGTATGAAAGTTTTAAAAGTCATAAAGTTCAGCTTCTTGATAACAGCTATTTGCTGTTTCTCTGCCGCCTTTGGGCAGCAGAACAGGGAAGGGGCTTTGGCGCTTTCAAATGATCCTGCACCTAAAGTTGAAATTTTCCCTAATCCTGCTACTGAATTTGTAAGGGTGAAGATGGAAAATACTGATCACCGCAGCTTACGAGTTAGTGTTTTGAATATTATAGGTAACCCTGTGAAAGTGGAAGTAGAGCAGCAAGAAGAGCAGATCATTCTAAGTATTAAAGATTTACCTGCTGGTTACTATCTCATCTCCTTAAAATCTGAAGAAAGTTTATTTCGGGGAACATATAAATTCCTGAAGCGATAAAATAAAAAAGCGCCCTTGATGAGAGGGCGCTTTTCATTTAAGGCTTGTGTTAATTATTCTCCCTCTTCTTCGGTAGCAGTCAATGTAATGGTACCAAGTTCTTTTACCTGTCCAACACTTACCGCAACGTTTTCAACCACTTTTGGCTCATAACCTGATTCATCACCAGGTTCAAATGTTACTGTAAAATTTCCTGAAGGGAGTCCGCCAATAAAGAATTGTCCTGAACTTGCATTGCTATAAGCACTTCTCAGTGTATCAGTTCCTGATAAGACGAAGATGGCAGTCTTAACATCAGCAGGTGACATTACACCAGATATTGCGCCATCCTGTGCTTCAGCTACAACATGTACTACCGGCTTCAAAATAAAACCACCGTTGCCTAATTTTACAACAGAACGTGCGGCATCAAAATCAAGAAGTAAAGAGTAGGTAATGCCGTTGATTAAATCTGCATTCAGTATTAGTTTAAGACCAGTCTGCTGTGCACTGGGCGTCATCAATGACTGCGTAACTCCATTAATTACAACAGAATTTTCATTTCCGAGAATTAACCTGATTTGCCCGATTCTTCCGCTTGGATATTCTGAATTAGTTAAAACTGTTTCGGTTCCATTGGTAAGTTCAAGCAGGTTATACACGCCCTTGTTTACACCGGGTAGTGAGGTCCAGCCATTTTCACCTTCATCAGCACTTGCTTTTACCTGTATATCCTGAATGTCAACATTCACAGCTTCATAATCGCCTGGATTATCAGTAAGCCTCACAACAATTCTTGAAGTTCCTTCCTGGTTATCATTATTACACGATGCCAGCAAAAGCATAAAAGCACCAACAAGACTTAAAAGACCAAATTTTCTCATAATTATGTTTTTTTTCGTTTTTAACATTTTTACAGGGTTTAGACGGGCAAAGTGTTCAAAGGTTTAATGCCCTTTTTAGGTAATCAGTTCAATTACCCTATTTCCCGATAAGCAGTTGAATATGACCATCTATTGCCCGAATGCGGACAGAATTTGTCCACTATTGTTCGGTTTGAAATTTTAATTCGTTTTTTCTGATCCCTATCCTTCATTTTGAGGCTTGGCAAGACCTTTGGTTAAAAAGAAGTAAATTTTCTTTTATGATCAGGAATTACGTTGCAATAGCCTTCCGTAACCTTGCCAAGCACAAGGTGTTTTCATTTATTAACATAAGTGGTTTGGCTGTGGGTATTGCCTGTTGTGTATTGCTCACACTTTACATCAAAGATGAAATGAGTTATGAACAGCATTTTGATGAGCATGAAAGAATTTATCGCATTTATTCAGTATTCATCAAAGATGGCAATGAAGATTCTTTTCCTTTCACATCTCCACCGGTTGCACTATCCCTGGCAGATGAGCTGCCAGAAATTGAAGCCGCTACTCGTTTAATCAGTCCGCCCGAAGTTGAACAACACCTGATTCGTTATAAGGATGAAGTATTTTATGAGAAGTTGGGCTACCTGGTAGATTCAACATTCTTTGACATGTTTTCATTTGAGTTCAGGGAAGGAAACCGCTTTACTGCACTTGATGGGCCCTCTTCTGTTGTACTTTCTGCAGAAGTTGCCGATAAAATTTTTGGAAAACAATCTGCACTTGATGAGATGCTCATTATCAACAGCGGTAATTCGGCAGATACATTTCGGATTACAGGAGTATTACAGCCTCTGGCAAAACCATCGCACCTCAATGCCGATTTTTACATGAGTTTGAATAGTGGTGGATGGGGCAGCTATATTAACACAATAAATACCTGGGCCTGGCAAAATTTTGTGCAAAGCTATATCAAGTTAAAACCCAATACATCGCCACAAAGTGTTGAACAAAAAATTCCAGCGCTTATTGAACTGCACTCAGGTGCCGACTTAAAAAACTCAGGGCTTCAGAAAGAAATGTATTTGCAGCCCATTGATGATATCAGGTTGTATTCTGATTTTAAAAATTCTTTTGGCATGGGTGAGAAAGGTAATATTCAATACATCTATATACTTTCTTCTATTGGTGTGTTTATTCTCTTGCTGGCCTGTATCAATTTCATGAATCTAACTACCGCCAAAGCATCGCAACGTGCCGGAGAAGTTGGCGTGAGAAAAACATTGGGTGCCAGCAGGCAACATCTTATCGCACAATTTTTGGGTGAGTCGATGACCATCGTTTTTCTTGCCATGCTGCTGGCCATTGGTTTGGTACAACTGGTATTACCTCTGTTTAATGATGTTGCTCAAAAGACACTGTCAATCAATGCTGAGAATTATCGTTTTATAGCAATTGCACTTATAAGTACTGGAATTATTACAGGTTTAATTGCTGGAAGTTATCCTGCTTTTTTTCTTTCCTCATTTCAGCCAGCTAAGGTTTTAAAAGACAAAAGACTAAGTGGGGGCAGTTCAAATTTCTTGCGTAAAACATTGGTTGTTTTCCAGTTTGTAATTTCCATCACACTGATATCTTCTATCGTTATTATTCAAAATCAATTGAAATTTATACAAAGCAAGGCATTGGGTTTTAATCCTAATCACAGAATCATGGTGCCATTGCGTACTTCTGAAGCCAAACAAAACTACATGCAATTGAAAAACAGTTTTGCTGAAATTGCCGGAGTAGAATTGGTTTCTGCAACCCGCAGCCTGCCTTCAACACCTATGCTAAGCGATTTCTTTATGTATCCGCAAGGCTCAACAGCAGATATGGCGGTGATAGTTAGAAACACGCCTGTAGATGAAAATTATTTTGATCTGCTCGACATCAGAATACTGGAAGGCAGAAGCCTTTTACACGAGATTGATAGTTTCTCCTGGCAAAGCGCTAACCGCAAAGTGGTTGTAAACAAAGCCACGCTTGACGCATTGAATATTCCAATGGAGGAAGCTCTTGGTACACGTTTGCTTTCTGAATGGGAAGGACAGGTCTTTTATCATGAGGTTGTAGGTGTACTGGAAGATTTTCATCAGTTCTCTTTACACCAGCCCATCAGTCCCTTGCTGTTTTACATTCCCGTTAATCGCAATCATTATAATTTTCTTGTAGCCACCGTAAATCAAAATGCTTATAATACGGTAATTGCACAGATGGAGTCAAAGTGGAAAGAAATTATTCAGGCAACACCTTTTGAGACTGATTTTCTTTCTGAAAGTGTGAAGCGACAGTACATGGATGACCAACGGGTTTCAGCCATTATTACAGCATTTACAATTCTGGCGATTATCATTTCATGTCTTGGCTTGTATGGATTGTCAGTATACATAGCCGAGCGCAAGGTGAAAGAGATTGGCATCAGAAAAATTATGGGGGGCTCGGTGCTTAGCATTATTACCCTGCTTTCTAAAGATTTTTTGAAACTTGTATTCATTGCCCTGTTGCTGGCAGCACCTATTGGTTACTATGCCATGAGCCAATGGTTACAGGGATTCGCCTATAAGGTTGAGCTTAATGTGTGGGTATTCCTAATCACAGGTTTTATGTCAATGCTCATTGCATGGCTTACTGTTGGATTTGAATCCGTAAAAGCAGCCACAACAAACCCGGTGAATTCTTTGCGCAATGAATAATTTTTAAAACTCAGCGCTTCCTGGAAATCTTGGGAAAGGTATTACATCGCGGATGTTGGTCATGCCGGTTACGAATTGAATCAATCGTTCAAAGCCAAGACCAAAGCCACTGTGTGGCGCAGAACCGTATTTGCGTAAATCCAGGTACCACCAGAGTTCTTCTTCAGGCAAGCCAAGTTCTTTAACTCGTCTCAGCAATACATCATAACGCTCTTCTCGCTGTGAGCCTCCAATGATTTCACCAATGCCAGGGAAAAGCACATCCATAGCGGCAACAGTTTTACCATCTTCATTATGGCGCATGTAGAAAGCTTTGATTTCTTTAGGATAGTTATACAATATCACCGGTCGCTTGAAATGTTTTTCTACCAGGTAGCGCTCATGTTCTGATTGCAAATCGGCACCCCATTGTTCAATGATAAATTGAAATTTTTTCTTCTTGTTAGGATTAGAATTTTTCAGGATATCAATGGCTTCTGTGTAAGTCAGTTTTTGAAATTCATTTTCGGCTACAAACTTCAATCTGTCAATTAAGCCGAGTTCATTGCGCTGCTCTTGTGGTTTGCTGCGCTCTTCTTCCTCCGCACGTTTATCCAGAAATTCCAGGTCTTCCATGCAATTATCCAAAGCATATTTTGCCAGGTATTTAACAAATTCCTCGGCCAGTTTCATATTATCATGAATATCATAGAAGGCCATCTCGGGTTCTATCATCCAAAACTCAGCCAGGTGACGGGTGGTGTTTGAGTTCTCTGCGCGGAAAGTTGGCCCGAAAGTATACGTATCACACAAAGCCAGAGCAAAAGTTTCCACTTCCAACTGACCAGATACGGTGAGGTTAGTTTCTTTACCAAAGAAATCTTCCTTGAAATTTATGTTTCCAGCTTCATCACGCGGAGGTTTATTGATGTCAAGTGTACTAACCCTGAACATGGCACCAGCGCCTTCGGCATCAGAACCTGTGATGATGGGCGTGTGTATGTAGTAAAAACCTTTATCGTTAAAAAATTTATGCACCGCAAAAGCCATAGCATGCCTGATGCGAAATACAGCTCCGAATGTACTGGTGCGCATGCGCAGGTGCGCAATCTCTCTCAAAAATTCGAGCGAATGCTTTTTAGGTTGAAGCGGATACTTCTCCGCATCAGAGTCGCCCAAAATATCAAGTTTTGAAACTTTGATTTCAACTGTTTGGCCTTTGGCAGGAGAGGGAATAAGTTCACCCTCAACAGAGATACAGGCACCAGTTGTGATTCTTTTGATTAAACTTTCTTCAAACTGATCAAGCGCAACAACAGCCTGCACATTTTGAATGGTAGATCCATCATTCAGCGAAATGAATTGATTATTTCTGAATGTACGTACCCATCCTTTCACATTTACCTGTTGCGACTCAGGCTTAAGCTGTAGCAAGTCTTTTATTTTGGTGCGCTGCATACAATTTATTGGTTTAGATTGCGAAGGTATTCAGTTCGGTTTTTTTATTGACCCGCAAAAAACGATAATTCAAAAGTTTTATCAAAGAAAGGCGAATTATTAATAATTTTGAAGGGCCCGTAATTGGCAGAAGAGACAAATTAGCATGCAGAAATTAGGATTAAATCAGAGTCTTCAGCAAAAGTTATCGCCCCAGCAGATACAGTTCATCAAACTGTTGCAGGTACCTACAGCCGAGTTGGAGGCACGCATTGAAGAAGAGCTTGAAATAAATCCGGCTCTGGAAGAGGGCACTGCAGAAGATGAGGCCGATCAATTGCCGGAAGAATATCAGGAAAGCTCTGGTGGAGAAGATGAAATAGATATCAAAGACTACCTGAGAGATGATGATTATGCCGGGTATAAAACCCAGTCGGATAGTGGTGATGATGACGATGATGACCGTGAGATGCCCATACCCATGGGGACCAGCCTGCATGAACAATTGATGACACAACTTGGCTACCTTGGTCTTGATGATAAGCGAGAAGCAATTGGCAAACAATTGATTGGCAGTATTGAAAGTGACGGATATATACGCAGAGAGCTGGAAGCTATAGTTAACGATTTGGCATTTTCACAAGGAATTGAAACCACGCTGGAGGAAGTTGAAGAGATTTTGAAAAAAATTCAAAGCTTTGATCCCCCCGGCATAGCCGCGCGCAACTTACAGGAATGTCTGATACTGCAGCTTGACAGAAAAGATAATGGCCATAACATTGATGTCATTGTTGCCAAACGCATTTTGAAAGAATGCTTTGAAGAATTTACCAAGAAGCATTATGATAAGATCCTGAAAAAACTAGAGACTGAGGATGAAGAGTTTCTGACCGATGCTATGGATGTGATTGTAAGGCTCAACCCTAAACCAGGCGGAGAGGTTGTTTCTGGTATGCTGAAAAACCAGGTGCTTATTCCTGATTACATCTTAACAAATAATAACGGTAAGCTTGAACTTGCGCTTAATTCGCGTAATGCGCCAGAATTAAAAATCAGTCGCTCTTATGCCGATATGTTTAAGGCCTATGATAAAAGCGATAAAAAAGATAAAAAACTGAAGGAAACCGTAAGCTTCGTAAAGCAAAAATTGGATGCAGCCAAATGGTTTATTGATGCCATCAAGCAACGCCAGCAAACTTTGCTTAGAACCATGAAGGCCATTG
>DAOLDI010000054.1:0-8882 GCA_035327445.1 Cyclobacteriaceae bacterium
CATGTGTGCCTGGTTGATGATGATGGTGTTGGCATTCGAAATATCCAGGCCTGACTCAATGATGTTGGTTGAAACCAAAACATCATAAGTCCCTTCAATAAACCTCATCATTACTTTTTCAAGTTTATCGCCATCCATCTGGCCGTGTGCAACGCCAATGCGCGCATCGGGTACCAATCTCAAAATGATGTTTGCAATTTCATCAATATCACTCACCCTGTTATGCACAAAGAAAACCTGTCCGCCCCTTCTCAGCTCAAAACTGATGGCATCGCGCATGATGTTTTCATTGAAAGTATGCAGCTCTGTTGTAACAGGCTGTCGGTTTGGAGGAGGTGTGGCAATAACACTTAAATCGCGTGCGCCCATTAGCGAAAAATGTAGCGTACGCGGAATAGGTGTAGCAGTTAAAGTGAGCACATCCACATTCACCTTCATTTCTTTGAGACGATCTTTTACTTTCACCCCGAACTTCTGCTCTTCATCTACAATGAGTAAACCCAGGTCTTTGAACTCAACATCTTTACTCACAATGCGGTGTGTGCCAATCAGAATATTTACTTCAGCCGCCTTAAGCTTTTTTCATGTTTCTTTAATTTCTTATGTGCTTTTGAAGCGTGAGATCGACTCAATATTTACAGGGAAATTGGCAAGCCGCTCTTTAAAAGTGCGGGCATGCTGCATGGCCAAAATGGTAGTGGGCACCAATACCGCTACTTGTTTATTATCAGTTACCGCTTTAAAGGCAGCACGAATGGCAACCTCTGTTTTACCAAAGCCTACATCACCACACACCAGCCTGTCCATAGGATGGGGCTGCTCCATATCGGCCTTTACATCTTCGGTGGCTTTGGCCTGATCGGGCGTATCTTCATAAATGAATGATGATTCTAATTCAGCCTGTAAAAAGCTATCGCGATTGAAGGCAAAACCCGGGGCTGTTTTTCTTTTCGCATAAAGCTCAATCAGGTCTTTGGCAATGTCTTTTACTTTCTTCTTAACCTTAGTCTTCTTGTTGGCCCATTCTTGCGAACCCAGTTTACTGATTATGGGAGGCGACCCTTCTTTACCACTGTACTTGGAAATTTTATGCAGCGCATGGATGCTGAGCAAAAGCAAATCATCATCGCGAAAAACCAAACGGATGGCTTCCTGCTCGCGACCGTTGATCACTTGTTTCTCCAGGCCGGCAAACTTGCCAATACCGTAATCAATATGCGTAACAAAATCTCCGGGGTGCAGACTTTGCAATTCGCGCAAGGTGATGGATTTTGATTTACTGAATTTTTCTTTTGCCTTATAGCGATGAAAGCGTTCGAAAATCTGGTGATCAGTATAGCAACAGATTTTTAAACGAGGATCGATAAAGCCATCACGCAATGAGCCATTCAATTGCCTGAAGCTGAGTTGTGGGTTAAGCTCTTCAAAAATGGATTGCAAACGCTCCAGTTGTTTCGGAGTATCACCAGCAATGAAATTGGTGTAGCCCTTACTCTGGTGTTCAAACAGATCTTCAGCCAGCAGTTCAAAATTTTTATTGAAAGAGGGCTGGGGCTTTGAATCAACCAGCCATTCCTGATCAGCCGCTTCTGCAAAGCGATGACCAAATGCGAGATGCTTATAACGCTGGAATTGTGCAATGAAATTTTCGGAAGATAGAAATAATTGTTCCGGACTCAGCACCACTTTAGTTTGTCCGCTTTCCTCCATCAAAGCGCTAAAGTTTTGAGCAGCCTTATCAAAATATTTTTCAATGATATCGCTGCATTGCTGAAAATCTTTTACGAAGAGCAGCGTGTTCTCAGGAATAAACTCAAGAAATGATTGCCGCTCTTCGTGCATAAGTTTGCCTTGCACATTGGGCACAATGTTAATTTTCTGCAGACTTTCTACTGATAACTGTGTATCGGGATTAAAGCTGCGGATGCTTTCCACTTCATCGCCAAACAATTCAATGCGGTAAGGCATTTCATGTGAAAATGAAAACACATCTATTATACCTCCGCGCACGGCAAACTGCCCGGCTTCAAAAACAAAATCAGTTTTTTCAAATTCATAGCTGTGCAGAAATTCTTCGAGAAAAGGCACATCCAGTTTTTCATTCAGCTTAACCGTAAAAGTATTGGTATCAAGTGTTTTTTTGTTGATTACCTTTTCGGCAAGCGCTTCAGGATAACTTACAATTACAGGCGGAACATTTGTATAAGAATTGATTTTATTAAGCACTTCGGTGCGCATGAGAATGTTGGCATTCTCAGTTTCGTCAAAACTGTAAGGTCTTTTATAAGAGGAAGGAAAGAACAAAACCTCTTGCGGGAAGAGCAGGTTCTGCAAATCATTTTGAAAGTAGGCAGCCTCTTCTTTATCGTGCAATAAAATGAGCGCAGGTTTTTGTGAGAGTTTACTGAGGGCAGCTATGTACACCGCATCAAGACTTCCGGAAAGCCCTTTAAGCCTGAATGACTTGGATGAGGCGCTATTTATCCTTTCCGCCAGGGTTTGTACCTCCCCATCGGCCATGTAAATCCGTAATAAATCGCCCGTCTGCACTTAAATCTAATTGGCCTGCAAATGTAGAAGTATGTACCTGCTTAACAAATGTAGTATTGGAGAAATCCTGTTATCTTGATGTTAAAAATTTTGTCATGCAGTTTGTAGCCCAGCTATTATTTTTCATTTCCATGGCTTGCGCCTTGTTGCTTTTGATAGGATTATTCAGACCCTGGACGGTGCTGTGGTGGGAAGATGTGCAGAACCGCAGGAAGGTAATCAAATGGTATGGAGGGGCTGCAATTTTGTTTTATGTAGTCTCGCTCGCATTAAAATATTTTGGATAAACGATAGCATGGATTTTTTTTGCATACTTAAACCTCAATGCAAGCGCTCACAGGCATAAAGTTTTTTGCCTTGCTCATCTTTAAAAGCCCAAAGAAAAAACTTGTCATGCTCTTTCAGCTTGCTTTTCTTTCTTAACGCTTCTGCACTTGCCGGGTAATTGCGCGCGCTGATGCTGGCTGCGTAATCTGGAAAATACAATTGCAAACTTTCGCGATTCAGTTTTACCGGTCCGAGGACTTTAAAAATTCTTCCCGGAAAATTTTGCTGAAGATTTTCACTTGTATAGAGCATAGTATTTGGATACAGTTTCTTTAAGCTGAATTGTTTCGCCAGCAAATCAGCCATTCCTGCTTTGATGATGGCCGCATCGGGTTCATATAGATATTGCTGTGCCTGACTAAAGTCAATAGCTTGAGTTGATTTATCCGCTACAAATTCTTTTGTTTCAGCATCATTTAACAAAACCGCAAAGACTTTTACCTCTCCGGTATAATTGGCTTCAAGCAGGAACAGTACTTCTTTGCACTCATTATTGACACTTAGTACATATACTTCTTTTACATGTTGCAGGGCTTTGGTGCCCGCATCGATATCAAGCATCGGAGAAGTTTTGATGAGTACGTGCTGTGCTTTCTTTAGCAAATCTTCTTGCAGGTTTAAAACATCGGGTTCACAATCTTTCAATAAAAATATTTTCCTTCCGCTGGCGCTTCTCCTGGAGGGGTCGATAAAGATGAAATCAAATTTTTCATTCGTGTTAATAAACTCTTCCGCCCTGAGTGGATGGTATTGAAGATTATTAGCTCCCAGTAATTGATGATTGTGCTGCGCAAGTGCAATGAGATTTTCATCAGGTTCTACATGAAGCATTTGCGCTGCTACCTGTGAAAAGAAAAATGCATCCACACCAAAACCTGCGCTTACATCCGCAATGCTTTTTGCCTTTAACTTTTTTGCAATTCCGGCTTTATACTTTGCTGTCAGCTCTGAAGAACTCTGTTCCAGGTTAAACACAGGCGGATAGACAATGCCTTTGCTTTGAAACCATGTAGGCAGTTTATGTTTGATTTTTTTTCTGGATTTGATTTGCTCTGCAATCCATGAAGCCGGCACACCTTCAATCTCTTTTTGTTGCAAGCTCAGTGCGGCAGTATCTGTATGTTCGTTGCTGAAGATGAAGTCTTGAACGGATGCCTTTATTAATGCGCTTATATAATTCTGCATTGCAATTCAGCTTTTAAGTCAACAATCGTATTTAAGAGAACTTAAATGTATGAAAAGATTTTGCCTGAACACCTTCATCATTTACCGCCTTGGTCGGTACATATAATTCAACAAAATGAAGCATTGTTTGAGACCTCACCCCATCTTCTGTTCTGCTTTACCGAAAATCCGAATAACCCCTCTCCATTGGAGAGGGGTAAGCAGTCTTGTGCGTATGGAAGAGATTTGAATGGGGTGAGGTTTTTAAGAGGGAGTAATCAATTCATCTAAACATAATGGATTGTTAGTAGCATATCAGCAAAAATAGCTGCAATTTTTGCCCTTGTTTTTTCCCGAATGAAAAAATCTCCCATTCTTGTCCTCTTTGTTACCATCTTCATCGACCTGCTGGGCTTTGGTTTAGTCATTCCTATTCTGCCCATCTTCTCGCGGCAAATTGGTGCAAGTGATACAGAGATTGGATTAATCGCGGCTGTGTATTCTTTGATGAACTTCATCTTCGCTCCTTTTTGGGGAACGCTGAGCGACCGCATCGGCAGAAGACCGGTTATACTCGTGAGCATACTGGTAACCGCAGCTTCATATATCATCTTCGCGTACTCAACCACACTCTTCATGTTGTTTGCTGCGCGAATTTTAGGCGGCATTGGTTCGGCCAACCTTTCTGCTGCGCAGGCCTACATCAGTGATATTACTCCGCCCGAAGGCAGGGCTAAGGCTATGGGCCTCATCGGTGCGGCTTTCGGACTGGGATTTATTTTTGGTCCGCCACTGGGCGGATATTTGAAAAGCATCAGCAGCGAAGGCAGTGTAGATATGGTGGGCTATGTCTCGGCAGCTTTTTGCATCATCAATTTCATCATGGCTTATTTTCTCTTGCCCGAATCTATCAAGCAGAAAAAGCTCGATGCGCCTTTTAATTTTAAACCCATCACCAGCCTGGTAAAACAATTGCAGGTACCGCAAATTCGTGAGCTGTTTTTATTCAACTTCGTTTTTATCACGGCCTTTTCTATGATGCAGATTACTGTGGCACTTTTATGGGAAGAGCACAACGGATTGAACGAAAAGCAAATCGGTTACATGTTTGCTTTTATTGGGCTGGCCTCTGCCATTGTGCAGGGCACCATGGTGGGCAGGCTCGTAAAGTGGTTTGGCGAACATAAACTTTTATTCATCGGCAGTATACTCATGGCCATTGGGCTTGTGATGATTCCCTTTATCAGCAATGATTACTTTTTTCCTTTCGCTTTCATCTCCATCATCTTCATTGCCCTGGCCAATGGTTGTCTGATGCCGAGTATAACTTCATTGATTTCACAATACACATCAGAAGAAAAACAAGGACATACACTGGGTTTGAATCAAAGCTTTGGTTCCATAGCACGTGTAGTAGGACCTACTTTGGGTGGATTTCTGTACGGCATCAGTTACTTTCACCCTTACGTTGCAGGAGGAATATTTATGATAGGCTGTATAGGTTTTTATTATATGTTGATAAACACAAAACCACAGCATGTTTGATTTGGTAGTGATTGGAGGAGGCGCAGCCGGATTTTTTGCAGCCATTCGCGCAGTAGAGATGAATCCTGCTTTGCGCATACTCATACTTGAAAAGAGCAACAAATTACTGAGCAAAGTAAAAGTTTCTGGCGGAGGCCGATGTAATGTTACGCATCATTGTTTCAATCCGAATAAGCTTGCCGCTTACTATCCGCGCGGAGGCAAACAAATGAAAAAACTTTTTCAGCATTTTCATGCAAAGCATGTAGTCGATTGGTTTGCAAGCAAAGGCCTTGAACTCAAGACAGAAGCTGATGGCCGCATGTTTCCGGTAACAGACAATTCTCAAACTATTATTGATTGCTTTTTACAGGAAGCAGAAAAGCATCACATCAAAATCAATATGCTCTGCGGAGTGAACAAGATTGAATTTGAAAAAGATAATTGGAAAATCTATACAGAGCAAAAGCAAATCATCGAAGCAAAAAAAGTATTGGTGGCTACGGGAGGCTCAGCAAAACCTGAAGGCTATCAATGGTTGAGCGCGCTCGGTTTGAAAATTGTTCCTCCGATTCCATCGCTCTTTACTTTCAATGATTCAGCAAAACATTTCAAAGATTTGATGGGGCTTGCTGTGCCCAACGCAGAAGTAAAAATCGCGGGAACGAAATTTTCTGAACAGGGCGCACTGCTCATTACACACTGGGGCTTGAGCGGACCGGCTGTTATCAAACTCTCGGCCTGGGCAGCAAAATATTTTTACGAGCAGAACTATACTTTCACTGCATTGGTAAGTTGGATTGGAGCCATAAATGAAAATGATTTGCGAGCTACCTTGCTTGAACAAAAACAGGCGCACCCGAAAAGAAAAATTTATAACGATGTGTTGTTTGATTTGCCTTCCCGACTTTGGATAAGATTATGTGAGCGCGCAGAAATACCGGCAGAAAAAGTCTGGGGAGAACTTGCCATGAAAAATCTCAATAAGTTAATCGAGCAATTGATGCGATGCACTTTTCACATCAAAGGCAAGACAACTTTCAAGGAAGAGTTTGTAACCTGCGGAGGCGTGGATTGGGATGAGGTTGATTTACCAAGTATGCAAAGCAAAAACCTCCCCGGACTATATTTTGCCGGTGAGATATTGGATGTAGATGGAGTAACCGGTGGATTCAATTTTCAATCGGCCTGGACGACAGCGGAAATTGCGGCAAGGCATATAGCCAGATAACCACTAATAAACTTTCCAAAAGTTCTGAACTGTTGGAAAGTTTTAAAGTAACCGCTGCGAGGCCCATGGGGACGCTCGCAGGGTTTTCAGTTATTTGCTCCGCTCGCTTTTTACTACAAAATAGTAAATCAAAAAACCCAAAGAAACTGCAAGTGCAAAAAGGCCATAAGGCAAGGTTGAGTTTCTTTCGTATGGGATATACTCCATCAATACAAGAGAAAGTCCGCCAAAGAAGATAATCAAGCCCCACTTCAAGGAAGCGAACTTGCTGTCAGTAACTTCTTCTTTTTTGAAAATGGATTGAGATTCTTCATTTACATACCCCTTTTCAATCATTTTTTTCCTGAGGATATATTCAGTAATGACGCGGGTAAAGAGAATAATGGAGCCTCCTATTGTACCAAGAATTACCAGGGGTTCTAATACATTGTGAATCATAAGTTATTTGTTTTGTTTGCCCCATAAGACAGCGGATAGGCAGCAGGATGTTGCAGTTTGCCGAAAAATTTTTCCGGAAATTTATTTGAGCCAAATTGCAACAAGCCCGATAAAAGCCTTGTCTAACCCCCTAATGACAGATGACCGCACGCTTGTCTCCAGGATTCTGGGAGGAGATATGCAGGCCTTCAGGCTTTTGATACAGCAAAACGAGCGATTGGTATTGCACATGATTAGCAAGCTGGTGGATGCTGCTGAAGAGCGCGAGGAAATTTGTCAGGATGTGTTTTTAAAAGTGTACGAAAAGCTGGGTGATTTTGCCTTTCAGTCACGCTTGTCAACCTGGATTGCCACCATTGCTTACCGGCATGCGGTGAATCATTTGCGGAAGAGACACATCAGGTTCAGTGAAATTCCGGATGAACGCGTATTTATCAATAGTGCGGTTGAGCATGATAATCCGGAAAGCATACTGGAAGAAAAAGATATTGAAAACTATATCTTAAATTTGGTTCAGCAATTGCCTCCGCAGTACAAAACCATTTTGTTATTGTACCATGTGGAGCACAAGAGCTACCAGGAAATAGAAAGCATAACGGGCATGCCAGAAGGAACAGTTAAAAACTATTTGTTCCGGGCCCGAAAGTTATTGAAGGATAAAGTGGAGAAATTACAACAGACATGAACGGCCTGTCAGACGAAGAACTACAGGAAAACATTGAAAGCGGGAAAGCATCTTTCAACACCAGCGAAGCAAAAGCTTATCAAAAAGTTTTTGATGCGCTGAGTAAAGAACCTGTGGTACAGGTTTTTCCTGAGCTCACAGCAAAAATTATGTTGCGGGTAGAAGCCAGAAGAAAACGCGCTGAGCGCATGGATATGGTCTACATGCTTGCAGGCATTTTTGGAATATTGGTTATGGCAAGTGCTGCTTTAATTTATTTTGATGTAAATCTTGAACTCAACCTCAACCTGGGTTTTCTCAATTCAATAAACAGTTATGTGCCTTTTATCATCACAGGCGGATTGCTGATTGCACTGATACAATTTCTGGATAAGAAATTTGTGCGGGGGAGGTATCAGGAAAATATCTAATCATTGCGCCAGCTTTTGAAGCAATTCCTTGTCTTTTTTTAGGATTTCTTTTCCATTTCTTTAAAGCCGTACCTTAAAAAAGGAATTTTCAAAAACACGTCCTTTTGCCTCCCCCAGCCCCCTCCAGCGGGGGACAGGATATGGAGTTTTTGAAAATACTTTTTTGCAAACCCTCGAACTCACGTTAAGTTATCTAAGGGCTGGTTTTCAGTCTGCTTAACCCTGCGAGGGTTTGCAGGGTTTGTGCTTAATACACCAAACTATTCTCTTTTAAAAACTCGGCAATCTGCACGGCATTGGTTGCGGCACCTTTGCGCAGGTTGTCGGCCACAATCCACATGTTGAGTGTGTTGGGTTGAGATTCATCTCTTCTCAATCTTCCTACAAACACCTCATCTCTGCCCTGTGCATGCAATGGCATGGGATAAATATTTTTTGAAGGCTCGTCTTCTACAATTACACCCGGAGTTTCTGCAAGAATTTTTCTTACTTCATCCAAATCGAAATCATGATGGAACTCTGCGTTCACAGCTTCTGAATGACCGCCCATTAC
>DAOLDI010000055.1:0-8880 GCA_035327445.1 Cyclobacteriaceae bacterium
ATAAATACCTGAGTAGGGCAGGTTCAAGAAAAGGCTGTTGTATATATGATAGCGAACGGCTACTTCCTCTTCGTAACGATTTGACATAGGCTTGAAAAAATTAAAGTGCTCTTCTAAAGATAACACTTTAATCAAAATGGCCTATAAACATTTTATACAAGCAACAATTACAGGTCTGCTTTTTTGATTTTGTAAAAACTAACGTAATTGAAAATACCCAACCATGCAGTAGCTATGGCTACATCAATCAGACCCACATAATCCTGAATTTCTCTGAAGATATAACGCTGAAAAGGCGCCTTGATCAGGTTTGACATGGCATTCATGGGAAAGTAAGTTTCCATAAATGCAATTTGTTCGGGCAGGTTTAATATGACAATTGATTCCAGTGTTTTAGCCAGTAATACAACGGCAATGGCCAGGCCCGAACGTTGTACCAAAACTGAAATCATGAGCGCAAATGATAAAAATGTAAATACATCTAAGAAATAAGCGGCAATA
Source organism: Cyclobacteriaceae bacterium (assembly GCA_035327445.1). Taxonomy (GTDB): domain Bacteria; phylum Bacteroidota; class Bacteroidia; order Cytophagales; family Cyclobacteriaceae; genus DAOLDI01. Next base: position 502 of record DAOLDI010000055.1, read on the forward strand.
AACTGTACACCATTAAGTACATCGGCAGTAGTAAACATGGGCGAATATATGAAACCCATTATGAGGCCCAGTAACCCAACAAATACAGCTGAGCATAATGCCAGCACAAAATTCATGGCCAGTTTGCTCAGCACAAATTCTGCGCGGCTTAGTCCATCAATTACATTTTGCCTGATGGTTCGGTAAGTAAATTCATTGGTCACTGAAACAACAACTACAATGGCCAATACAAATTTTAAGCTGCTGCTGGCCCAGGTCATATTTTGCCAGATATCCGGAAAATGATATAATGGTATGCGAAGCGGGTCCCAACCATCAAAGCTGGCGCCTTGTCGTTTCAGCCATTTCAAAAATTCCATTCCGCTGATGGCACCCAAGCCCAGTACAATAAAATGAAAGCCATTAAGTACCCAAAAGGTGCGATAACTGCGCAGCTTTTTAAAATCTATTTTTAATAAATCGAAAATATTATTCATCTGCTCCGGCTAGTATTTCGAGGAATTGTTTTTCTAAGCTTTTCTTTTTCGGCACCAGGTGTGTAGCACAAATACCTTTATCAAAAAGAAATTGATTTAAACCATCACTGTGGTAACCCGGTTTCATGTTTACCAACCAGCAGTCTCCGTCAAGCTGTACATGGCTTGCCCCTTCATATGTGGAGAGAATTTCTTCCAGGTTTTCATGTTTTGCATTTACCTCTACAATCTCATCTCCTTTGGCAACATCGACTACCGGACCACTATGTATGAGCACACCTTTTTTTAATACTGCAAAATGGCTACATACTTTTTGCACCTCATCCAGTAAATGACTGGCCAGAATGATTGTCTTTCCGTTTTTGGCTATGTTCCTGATCAAGTCCCTGATTTCAGCAATACCTTGCGGGTCTAAGCCGTTGGTAGGTTCATCCAGAATTAAAACGGCAGGGTCGTTCAAAAGGGCAGAGGCAATGGAGAGCCGCTGCTTCATACCTAATGAATAAGTTTTGAATGCATCTTTTCTTCTTTCATAAAGATTTACCTGGCGCAAAACATTTTCGATGTTATCTTTTGAGGCATTCTTGATCATGCAAACCAGTTCCAGGTTTTGCTGGCCACTCAGGTAAGGGTAAAAAATCGGATGTTCTAACACAGCGCCTACCTGCTTTCTGCTGGCTTCATCTGGCTCACGGTCAAACCACAAAATTTCACCTGATGTACGGTTGATTACCTGCATCACCATACCCAAGGTTGTGGTTTTGCCACTTCCGTTTGGACCTAAAATACCAAATACATTGCCTTGATGCACTTCAAGGTTCAGGTTTTGAACCGCTTTTAGTTTGCCAAAATGCTTGCTGAGATTTTTAAGTGAAAGTACTTTAGTCAAAATTAATTATCGTTTGAGGTGTCAGTTTCTTTTTCCTGGTTTGATTCTGTTTTTGGAATAATTCTTTGTCCGCGACCATTTATTTCTGATACAGTTCCATACAGATCGCCAATTTTATCAAGCGGAACACTTCCCAGCATATCAAGCAACATAATGCTCTCGCCAGTATCTGCCAGTAACAACATGGCTTTTGTTTTACCGGCCGCTTCGCGTATAAATACGTTAAAGTTGGCATCCTGGCTGCGCACACTCATTAATTCTTCAAAAGATTCTTTAAGGTAAGCAGCCACCAGTTCATTATAAGCTGTTGTTCCGAAATTATTTTTCTCTTTTTCAAAAGTAATAAAGCGAAGTTTCTCTATGCCGTTAATCATCTTGTCAAACTCGGGGTCATCATTAAAATTGAGCATGCGCAAGGTGTTACGGTAAAAAAAGAGGCTGAGCGAGGTATCATACTGCTCGCTCAGTTTTTTTGAAGTCTGGCTTTGTGCGCAAACACCGAAGCCAGCACTCAATAAAAGAATGGAAAGATATATTTTTCTCATTTCTTTTTGTCGTTCATTTTTTCCAGGTTCTCTAAACCACCTATGTTCATTTTAGAACCTATTTTAGAAATCTTATTCAAATCAATATTACCGGTAAGGCTCATGATCATGAATTCTTTAGGTCCGCCAGAAATCATCAGCAATTCCTGAATAGTATTGCCATTAGATTTGATGAGAAATTTAAAGTCCTGGTCTTTTTCTCTGATCGACATCAGCTCTTCATACTCTTTGGCATTCACTTTTGAAAATGCTTCTTTGTAAAGTTCTCTGCCATTGCTGATATCAGATTTGGCGAGTATGCGCAAACCAGATAAACTGTTGATGGCATCCAGAATTTCTTTATCATCAGGATTACTTACTTCAACACTGGTGAATAGCTTAAACATTTTGCTGGAGATATTCACGTTTGAAAAGCTGGGATCATCAGCATACTTGCTGAAAAACTTGCTGATGGCATCTGTCTGTTGTGCAAAGATGCCGAACGATGCCAACATCAAAGCGAATAATATGGTTATCTTTTTCATAGCTGTAATTTTTTTAATTTTCTGTTTTTTTGCTCACTACTAATTCTGTTGCTTCATTCAGCATATTTATTTTTTGTGCTTCGCGCTTGCCTTTATTGAAATTATCTGAAATCATTTGCAAAGCTTTTTTGGTTTCTTCAAATGCTACCATGGGGTCGTTAAAACTGTCTAGCACCGGGTCTGGTTTATCAGATTTCAAATACTCTTCTCTTATCAGAAAAGTGGCCAGTGCTATTACAATAAGGCCTGCAGCAATGCGCGAAATATTATAAAACATACTTCGCATGGCGCCTTTGGGTTGTTGCTTAAATCTGCTGATGGCTGCTGTTTCTATGCTTGCTTTGCTTTCAATTTTTTGTTGTGCATGAAAGTATTGAAACATACTTGCAGCTTCATTGTACCTCTCTGGCAAATTAGCTTGTTTTAAAAAGGCTTTGAGTTCCTGTTCTTCTTCCAGGCTTGTTTCGCAAGCCCAATATTTTTCCAACAAGCGGTCTATCCGTTCAAAGTCCATACGCATTAATACTTATCAGTTTTTCTTTAATCACATTTCTTGCTCTGAACAGGTTTGTTTTTACCTGGTTCAGGTCTATTCCCATAATGTCGCTGATCTCGTTATACGAGTAACCTTCAACATCCCTGAGGTGTATGGCCGTTTTTTGCTTTTCGGGTAATGCGGCTATCAATTGCCCGACTCTTTTTATGTTATCACTCAGTTCCATGTGTTTATGCGGATCAGGTGTTTCAATTTCCAAATCAAATGTGGCATCAAGCGGATTACTGGGGCGTCTTTGTTTTTGTCTCAGTTTATCATAAGCCATGTTTCGGATTACACGCATGCACCAGGCTTCTGTATTAACTACTTCATCCATTTCATGACGCCTGTCCCATACCTTGATAAAAACTTCCTGCACCAGGTCTTTAGCTTCCTCATCACTACCCAAAAGCCTGCAGGCAAAGCGATAAAGCTTTTGTTTTGAGGGCAAAATGCGGTTTTCAAAGTCCTTAAGATCCATCATTCTAGGGCTAGACGCCCGTTTTGGTAAGAAGTTACAAGCTAAACAAGATTTCTTTATGCCCGAATATTTATCTTAATGGCATGGTACCCGGTGGAAGCATAATTATTGGTGTAATGGGCCCAGGCGAGACTGCCAGCCCTGAGGTAAATAATCTGGCGTATGAACTTGGAAAAGAAATTGCCCGGCATGGCTGGGCCGTGTTAAGCGGGGGCCGCAGCTTTGGTGTAATGGATGCCAGCATGAGAGGCGCAACAGAACATGGAGGCCTTACCATTGGCGTGCTGCCTTCTGACGATGGCAAAGAAGTATCGCCTCATGCCAAAATCAGAATCATCACAGGCATGGGCAGCGCGCGCAACTATATCAACATTTTATCATCTCATGTAATTGTAGTTTGTGGCATAGGGGCAGGCACCGCTTCTGAAATTGCCTTAGCGCTGAAGTCAAACAAAAAAGTAATTCTGCTGCAACCTGATAAAATGACTTTTGATTTTTTTAAAAAAATAGGTGATTATAAAATCAATGCGGCTGAAAATGTTGCTGAGGCCATACACATGATACAGAATTACCTGGCGCAAAATCAAAAAAGAAACTGAATAAGCAGCATGTAGTTATTATAGTGCGGCTAAATTAGTTGTGAGTATCCGCTGCGAGTGCTAATCCTTCTCTGAAATTCGAAATGGAGCACAGATGATGCGGGTTTTAAGGCCTGCCTGCAGTCAGCGATTAGATCTGTAATTATCGGTCAAATTCGTGTTATCTGTGTTCTATTCTATTTAGGACATATAGCAGAGACTCAGAAAATTAATTCACAAAAAATGGAAGGTCAATCAATACCGATTGTTCTTTTTTTTCGAATTCTTCCGGATTTTGAGCTTATTGCAAATCGGCTGTAAATGCATAAAACCCATCATTGAAAAATTACTCATAAAAGATACGCATGAACTTAACCATTGAAAATATACTGCTGGTAGGCTCATTATTATTATTTGCCAGTATTGTTGCTGGTAAGACCTCCTACAAATTTGGTGTACCTACTTTATTGCTTTTTCTGGCAATTGGCATGTTGGCAGGATCTGATGGTATAGGGGGCATACGTTTCGATGATCCAAAGATTGCGCAGTTTATTGGTATTGTATCTCTGAATTTTATCTTGTTTTCAGGTGGTCTTGATACCAATTGGAAAACTGTAAGACCTGTTTTGAAAGAGGGAATCGTTCTGTCAACCTTAGGTGTTTTACTTACCGCGCTTACACTGGGTTATTTTGTTTGGTGGATTACCGATTTCACCATTTATGAAAGTTTGCTGCTAGGGTCAATAGTTTCTTCCACCGATGCAGCGGCTGTATTTTCTATTCTGCGTTCAAAAAGCCTGGCATTAAAAAGTAATTTAAGACCCACTTTAGAATTAGAAAGCGGTAGTAATGACCCAATGGCTTATGTACTTACCATTGCCTTCCTCACTTTGGTGATTAACCAGGATCAAAGTATTATTTCTGTTATTCCGCTCTTTTTACAGCAAATGATTTTTGGTGGAATAGCTGGCTTTGGATTTGGAAAACTAAGCAAGTTTATAATCAATAAAATAAGACTTGATTTTGAAGGTCTTTACCCTGTACTGGTAATTGCTTTGATGTTTATAACTTTTTCTGCTACCGATTTTGTGGGCGGTAACGGATTTCTTGCCATTTATATCTGTGCGGTTTACCTGGGAAACCAGGATTTAATTCATAAAAAGACAATCCTGAAAATGTTTGATGGTTTGGCATGGCTAATGCAAATTGTTTTGTTCCTTACTTTAGGTTTACTGGTTTATCCCAGTCATATCATTCCTTTTTTTGGTATCGGACTCCTCATCTCTTTATTCCTGATAATTATTGCCCGCCCGGTGAGCGTATTACTTGGTTTGATTTTCTTTAAAATGAAATTGAGGAAACGATTCTATATATCCTGGGTTGGATTACGTGGCGCTGTGCCAATTGTATTTGCAACCTATCCGCTGTTGGCAGGAATTGAAAAGGCAGAAATAATTTTCAACATCGTATTCTTTATTTCAGTTACATCTGTATTGATACAAGGAACTTCATTAACAGTTGTGGCAAAATGGTTGCATGTAGCCTTACCAGAAAAAGTTAAGCCCATATCTGAAATTGAAAAATTTATTACTGATATACCCAAGACTGCCTTAAAGGAAATTGAAATTCTGCCAGATGCATTTGCAGTAAATAAAAAAATAGTTGAGTTGGGCTTTCCGAAAAATGCCATCATCGCCATGATTAAGAGAAAGGGTAAATTCCTGACACCAAGTGGTACTACTATCATTGAACCAAACGATATACTGGTAGTACTGGCAGAAAATCAGGAAGGTTTTGATAGAGTTGATGAGTGCTTGCATAAACAAGAAGTTTAGACAAGTTATTTATGACAAGCTCTCTTAATGCACTTGCAGCGCAGCAGATTACCCGCTTACGCTTTTTATGATCTCATTACGGCAATGGGCGTAATTACCTTCATACACATCCTGTTTGGTGTTATTCAGTTATATTATGGGGAAATTTCAATAATTTGCTGTAAATCCTGAACCTATATGGAAAAATCAATTCGCAGAACGGTATATGAATACCTTGAACCGGGTGATGATGGTAATCCCGGTGAGCAATTTGTAGAGTATGCTATTATTATATTGATTGTACTTAATGTTGTGATGGTAATTCTGGAATCTTACCCAAACATAGATGCTAAGTACCATGCCTATTTTGATCACTTCGAATTGTTTTCTGTTACTGTTTTCAGCCTTGAATATGTGCTGCGCATTTGGTCAATTGTAGAACGAAAGAAGTATGAACATGCTGTAAACGGCAGATTGCGATATATTAGAAGTGGTGAAGCTATTGTTGATTTGCTGGCCATACTTCCTTTTTACTTAACCCTTTTGCCTTTCGATCTGAGATTTTTAAGGGGCTTAAGACTTTTCAGGTTGTTCAGGGTTTTCAAACTGGCGCGCTATGTAGAAGCTTTGAGCATCATCAATAAAGTTATTTTTGAAAAGAAAGAACAGCTCTTATTAAGTGTTTCGTTCATCATCATCGTATTAATTGTTGCATCAAGCATTGTCTATTATATAGAGTACCCATATCAGCCCGAACAGTTTTCAAGCATTCCTAAAACCATGTGGTGGGGCATAGCTACACTAACAACAGTTGGCTATGGTGATTTAACGCCCATTACCGGTGTTGGACGTTTGTTGGGTGGCTTAATGGCGATAATGGGTTTGGGTATGTTCGCTCTGCCAGCCGGTATTATTTCATCAGGTTTAACGGAATATCTTAATCAGAAAAACAAAAATGAAAAGTGTCCGCATTGCGGCAAGGCAATTCATTTGCCCGAAGAAAAATAATATGAGGTGATATATTTATTTCTTCAACACCGTAAACTCCACCCTGCGGTTGGTGGCGCGGCCTTCTTCGGTATCGTTGGTAGCAACAGGTTTTTCTTTGCCATAACCTTTAGCGATGAGCCGGTAGCCCTCAATGCCCTGACTTACTACATAGTCAACCACGGCTTGCGCCCTGCCTTGCGATAAGCGCAGGTTATAATCTGCTGCACCTTTGCCATCGGTATGCCCGGCAATTTCAATTTCAACAGTGGGGTTTTGCTGGAGGAAGTCTACCACCTTATCTAACTCAACAAATGATTCTCGCTTTAATGTTGTGCGGTCAAAATCAAAATAGATATTATTAAGTCTTACCGTTAAGCCAACTTCTATCGGGTCAAGGTAAATGTCTTTGATAAGGGGTGTAATTTCATCGCTGCGTATTTCAATGCTGTCTGTTTTACTCAGGTAGCCCGATGCATTGGCGGTAATCATATACCAGGCCATCTGGCTGATGTCTTGTTCGTATTTTCCCCTGCGTGCCTGTATACTTTGTTTATTTCTTTGTGCACCTCTTACATGTATCTCTACATTGGCATCAATTTTCTCATTGCTTTTGGCATCAAAGATTTCTCCTGCCAGCACAAGTTGTTTTTTAACGGGAGCCAGGTAAATATCCAATACAACAGTTGTATCTCTTGTTAATTCAGGCAATGAAAAACTTTCTTCTTTTGCTACATAGCCATCGGCACTCACACTTAATCTGTAAGAAGTTTTCTCAGGTAACCTGGTAGCAAACTCACCCTTTGCAGATGCTTTCATTTCATAAGGTTTTTCATCCTGCATGTTGAGCAACACATTTGCCTGCAAAGGATTTCCTGTTTTTTCGTCTATCACTGTGCCCGCCAGGTTAATTTTAATTTCTCGTGGTAATAGCACAAAGAGATCGAGGTTGCCACCATCAATGGTACTGTTGGCACGGCTTACATATACATTGCCTTCTCTGTCTATACAGAAGTAAGCATCAGCCGCGCGTGTGTTAATGGGTGGCCCCAGGTTTACAGGTTCAGACCAGTTCTTCCAGGTGTCATCAAGACGTGTAACTTTAAAAATATCTGCGCCACCTTGCGCATTGGCTGCTTTTCTGTCGCTTGAGAAATAAAGTGTTTTATCGTCAGGTGCGATGAAGGGCCCGAATTCATCTGAGCGATCTGAAAAATTAAGTTGTACCGGCTTAGACCATTTGCCATCAGCCTGCAGATTGCTTACATACAAACTGCTTCTGATGCTCGCGTTCATTTCAGAAAAAGAAAGAATCATGTGTTTGCCGTCTGATGACATGCTGGCTCCGTAGAACCTGCCTTTGTTCATATTATCAAAATCAACTACTGTTAATTCTTCTATGCGGTTGCTGCCTGGCGCAATTAATGAAAAGCCTTTTGAGTTTTTTGATCTCCCGCCCCTGATGAATAAGGTGCCATCGGGCAATACGGTAAATACCTGGTTAGATCTGTGTTGATTGAAAGGAGAACCCATGTGCACCGGAGCCATCC
>DAOLDI010000056.1:0-8800 GCA_035327445.1 Cyclobacteriaceae bacterium
TCTTTGTTAAGAGTTGAATAAATTTTTAGGCGGCAAGCTTTTATCAAATTAACATCATGAAGAAAGACCTCGTTCTTGATTTCGATATTCAAGCTCAACCTGATGATGTTACCTGCGGTCCTACCACCCTACATGCGGTTTACCAATATTATGGAAATCAAATTCCACTTAGACAAGTAATCAAAGAAGTAAAGCAGTTGAAACGAGGGGGTACCCTGGCGGTTATGCTGGGTCTTCATGCACTTGAGCAAGGTTATAAAGCAACTGTTTACACTTATAACCTGCATATTTTTGATTTAAGCTGGTTTAAACACAGCAACCAGGAGCTTGTTACGTTTTTAAGAAAGCAAATGAGATATAAAAAAGAAAAGCGCAAGCTTCAAACAGCATCATCTGCTTATATTGAGTTTATCAAGAAAGGTGGAGAAGTGAAATATGCAGAACTTGATGAAAATGTGTTTAAAGAATATTTAAGAAAATCTGTCCCCATTTTGGTGGGTTTAAGTGCAACGTACTTGTACGGTACAATGCGTGAAAATCCGGATACTAATACCTATGATTCTATTAAAGGAGAACCTGCCGGTCACTTTGTAATTATTAAGGGATTTGATGAGGAAAATAATTGTGTTTACATCGCTGACCCTATGCACCCGAACCCGCTCGCCAAATCGCAAGAATACAGTGTAAGTTTCATTCGATTGATCAACAGCATCATGTTGGGAATTGTGACTTACGATGCCAACCTATTAATGATTGAAACAAAATAGTATATGCCTAAACTCATTGTAATAGAAAACCCTGAACGCTGGCAGTTTAGTTTTGATGATGTACAGGTATTAACACCAGCGCAGTATATAGCTGAAGCAAATTACCAGGAACAAAAAAATTTGAAGGTTATTAACCTTTGTAAAGATTATCAGTATCAGAGCCTGGGTTACTATGTTTCGCTTTTGGCCGAAGCCAGAGATCATAAAGTAATGCCTGGAATTTCTACACTTCAGGCATTCAGGTTTCCATATATTTTAAGAGAAGATGTATTAGATTTTGATGAGCTGATTCAAAACGCATTTAAGCAAGTGCTGTCAGATAAAGTTGAGTTTAACATCTATTTTGGACTGGCCGCAGATGAAAAAAGAAATAAGCTGGCAAACCAGTTATTTCAAATGGCGCAAGCACCTTTTGTGAAGGCAGTATTTAGCAAAAAAAATAAATGGCAGTTAAATAGTTTAAGACCTATAACGCTGGCTGAAATCCCCGAAGCAGATAAACCTTTAATGGTAAATGCACTCGAAAAATATTTACTCAGGAAAAGAGAAATCAGGTATCAGGAGCAGAAAAAATTTGATCTTGCTATACTTTTTGATCCGGACGATCAATACGGGCCTTCTGATAAAAAAGCGATGGCAAAATTTGTAAAAGCTGCTGAGCAAGTTGGTTTTTATGTAGAACTTATTACCAAGCATGATTTTGCCAAGCTGGTTCAATTTGATGCACTTTTTATTCGGGAAACTACAAATGTAGATCACCACACCTTCCGCTTTGCCAGGCGGGCACAAAGTTTGGGTCTTGTTGTAATTGATGATCCAGATTCTATTTTAAAATGCACCAATAAAGTTTACCTGGCAGAACTTTTGGTGGCTAATAAAATACCCGCGCCAAAATCTGTTGTAGTTAGCCGTGATAATTATAAATCATTAACCGATAAACTCGCCTTTCCTTTTATATTAAAGCAGCCAGACGGAGCATTTTCAAAAGGCGTGTATAAGATTACCGATGAGAAAATGTTTAAAGATAAAGCTAGTGCCATGTTTCACCAGTCTGATTTACTGATTGCGCAGGAATTTTTGCCAACAGCTTTTGATTGGCGCGTTGGCATTATAGATAATAAAGTACTTTATGTGTGTAAGTATTACATGGCAGGCGAACATTGGCAGATTATGGACTGGACGGCAGAAGGTGATGATAAAGAGGGCAATGTAGATACCATTGATCCTGAACAAGTACCATCCGGTTTGCTTAAAACAGCTTTGAAGGCAACTTCACTTATTGGCAATGGTTTGTATGGTGTTGATATGAAAGAAATTAATGGCAAGTACTATGTGATCGAAATCAATGATAATCCTAATATAGATGCGGGTATTGAAGATAAGCTTTTAAAAGAAAAGCTTTACATCAGTATCATGGAAGTTTTTTACAACAGACTTAAATCAAGAAATATATGACGCAACCCAATCGCATACATATTTTTCAGGCTTATGGGGTAGAGCTTGAATATATGATTGTTGACAGCGAAACACTGAAAGTAAAATCAATAGCCGATGAATTATTGAAAAGTGTTTTAGGAGAGTATGGCAGCGATTATGAGAATGGTATCGTCACCTGGTCAAACGAATTGGTTTGTCATGTAATTGAATTGAAATCAACCCGACCTGAGTTAAATTTCACGGCTTTAAATAATGCATTTGCTGATAACGTAAATAAAATTAATCATTTGCTAAGTCAGCATAATGCTATGTTGTTACCCGGTGCAGCTCATCCATTTATGCAACCAGAGCGAGATACCAAACTTTGGCCTCACGATAATAATGAGGTGTACGCTTTGTACAATAAAATTTTTGATTGCAGTGGACATGGATGGTCTAACCTGCAAAGTACACATATCAATTTGCCCTTTTATGATGATGAAGAGTTTGCCAAGCTTCATGCTGCAGTTAGATTAATTATGCCGGTACTGCCTGCGTTGGCTGCAAGTTCACCTATAATTGAGGCTAAATACACGGGTATGTTGGATACTCGTTTGATGTATTATAAGAGCAACCAGGCTAAAATTCCGTGTATTACGGGTAAGGTGATTCCTGAAGCAGTTTTTTCAAAGAGAACTTACCTCAATACTATTTATGATAAGATTAAAACTGAGATAGCTCCTTATGATCCTGAAAAAATTCTTGATCCAATCTGGGTTAATTCAAGGGGAGCTATTCCTCGCTTCGATCGTGGCTCAATTGAAATCAGAATTTTAGATGTACAGGAATGTCCGGCAGCAGATCTGGCCATACTTTCTCTCGTGATTGAAACAATCAAAGCTTTGGCAAAAGCAAAGTTTATTGATTTGGAAAGTCAGATGAAATGGAAGACAGAGCATTTGGCTAGTATCTATGAAGCATGCATCATCCATGCAGAGAATGCCATTATTGATAATCAGGAATATTTACATGTTTTCGGTGTAAAGCAAGCAAGTATTACGGCAGGGGCTTTATGGAAACATATTTATAATTTATTGATCAGCTCAAATCCAACGATAGAGAGCTGGAAAGCAGAACTCAATGTTATCTTGCAGGAAGGTACTTTGGCATCCAGAATCAAAAAGGTACTGGGCGAGTCAGCTGATCATGAAAGTATTAAGGTAGTTTATAAGCGATTGGCTGATTGTTTGCATCAGAATAAATTATTCATCCCCTGAAAGCTGAAAGTATTGTTATAAGTTGTGAACATGCGGGTAATGAAGTACCGGCTGAATATGCTTATCTTTTTGAAGCCAGGAAAGAGGTAATGCAAACACATAGGGCATATGATTTCGGAGCGCTTGAAATAGCAAGTATGTTAGCGGAGAATTTGCAAGCCCCATTTTTTGTGTGCAAAACAACTCGTTTACTGGTTGAGGCCAATCGTTCTTTAGACAATGCACAGTTATTTTCAGAGTATTCAAATAATTTGCATGAAGAGGAGAAATCAGAAATATTATCCAGGTATTATTTTCCTTATCGCCAGCGTGTTGAAGCAGCTATTGAAGCAGCTAAAAAGCCAGTCTTACATTTTTCAGTACATTCATTTACCCCGGTTTGGGAAGGAAAAGAAAGGGATGTTGATATCGGCTTGCTGTTTGATCCCGAAAGAAGAACTGAAAACGAATTTTGTCTTCAATGGCAGAAAATATTACAGAATAAATTGCCCGAACTTACCATCAGTTTGAATAAGCCTTATGCCGGTATCGATGATGGATTTACAACCTATTTAAGAAAAAAATATACTGCAGATCAATATCTGGGTATCGAGATAGAGGTGAATCAAAAGTTTAATGGCACACTATTAATGGATCAAATCAATAAGGCATTGCTGAATACAATTAAACAAATGCTATAAATTTCAATTCTATAAAACTTTAATCAGACCGATTGTTTATTTTTAAGCTTGTATTTGAAACAATTCGGTAAATTTCAGGTGAGGTCAGATAAATTATTTTTAATTCTGTTCATTACATTTTCAGCTTTCGCTCTACATGGCTGCACAACAGATATTTTTGAAGAAGAGACGGAAGTGTATTTCAATAATTTTAATGATGGCGATCTGCAAGGTATTGTTGGCGCTGAAGTTTGGAATTTCAGTAACCGGCAAATTCTAGGGCCATTTAATAATGATGGCTTTACTTTGCAGCTCAATAATCTACCTAGTCATAGAATTATCAAAATAAATTTTGATATCTATATTCATGATAGTTGGGATGGAAATGCGTTTGGGCCTGATGGTCCGGATTTATGGTATTTAGGGGTTGATGACAAGGTTGTTTTTGAAACCACTTTCTCTAATTCTCCTTGCGAACCGCCTTATTGCTTGCAGCAGTCTTATCCCGATGCATACCTGAGTTCTTACTTTCCGAGAACCAGTGCTTTGAGCACAAATTTTCCGGGTCGTTGTCATTTTCAGAATCAAAGTAATGGGACCAGTCTTTATCGTATTGAGAAGAGAATTGGCCATAGTGCTGCATCAGCTAAAATAGATATGTGGGATTTATTGACTCAGCCAAATTCGCCAGATCCACGATGCGATGAGAGCTGGTCAATAGGTAATTTGCGGATAAGTGTAATAGCCATTAAGTAGTCATGGTTTTGAAGTTATATAATCTTAGGTATGTAGTTACATTTTTACTGTTTGGCAGTATGTGTGGTCAATTGTATAGCCAAACAATTCCTGCTGGTATGCCTGTATTAGACGAAGCATTGAGAAGGGCACAATTAATAGGAGAGCTTGATTTGAGAAGTTCATTAATGCTTAGACCGGTAAATCCAGGTGCTGCTTATGATTACCGTAATACATTTATGCTTGATGGATTTTTTCTATCCAGAGATTCAACAGCTAATGAAGATACAAATGTTTTGCTGCATGATAAACTGCTGTTGAGCATTTTACCATTTCAGACAACTATACAACATAGTACAAGTCGGCCTTACGGTTGGGGAGATGGCAGTATGATACCATCGCGTGGTTTTCAACAAATGCTATCAGCTGGTATGTATGCAGAATTAGGTCCGCTAAGTATTCAATTCAGACCTGAAGCTGTTTGGGCACAGAATAAAGATTATGAAAGGTTTCCTCAGGAGTATTCAGACCAAATCTGGTCTGATAGATATTATTTTTGGTCTGGATCTGATAATCCAGAATTATTTGGAGAAGGAGCTTATTGGAATACTAATTTAGGACAGTCTAGTGTACGATTAAATTTTGGTTCATTTTCAATTGGAGCTTCAAATGAAAATATCTGGTGGGGGCCAGGGCAATTCAATGCAATAATTTTCAGTAATAATGCTCCGGGCTTTAAGCACTTGACATTCAATACTTTTAAGCCGGTAAAAACTTTTTTTGGAAATCTAGAAGGACAATTGATTGTTGGCCGATTGGAAGGTTCGGGCTTCCCTCCGGAGTCAAGTGGTAGAAGTAATTTTGCTCGACCGGATGATTGGCGTTATTTAAATGGAATTAATGTTAGTTATTCTCCAAAGTGGATACGTGGATTATATCTCGGGTTTAGCAGAACATTTCAACAGTATAGTGAGGATATGGAGAAATCATTTATCGGTTACTTCCCCATATTTGATCCTTTTCAAAAAGAAAAATTATTAGTTGATGGCAGCAGTGCAGAAGAAGACGATAAGGGGCAAGATCAGCAGGTGGCCATTTCAGTGCGTTGGGTATTTCAGGAAGCAAATGCTGAGGTATATTTTGAATTTGGGAGACGAGATCATGCTCTGAACTGGAGAGACTTTATCATGTCTCCCGAGCATGCACGTGCTTATTTGTTTGGATTTAATAAATTGTTTGCCTTGCCCAATAATGCAAGTTTTATTCAGTTAAGATCAGAGTTTATACAAACGCAGCAATCCATCAATATCATGGCCAGGTATCAGGGCATAGGGCAGGGCTCAAGTTGGGGACAACACTTTCCGGTCTATCACGGCTTCACGCATTACGGTCAGCAACTGGGAATCGGACTGGGTCCGGGTAACAACGCGCAAACTTTTGCAGTTAGTTGGGTAAAGGATTTTAACAAACTGGGTGTATTATTTGAACGCATGGAGAATCAAATGGATTTTTATAATCGCGCCATGCGCGGGGTAACTCCTCATCGTCCATGGGTTGATTTGAGTATAGGTCTTGTTGGTAATTATAAAAAGGACAAGCTTTTATTTCATGGATCTGCGCGCTATGTGCATGCGCTCAACTATCAATGGCAATATGAGCAAACTGATGCGGGCAACTTTAGAGGTGTAGACAAAGGCAATATATTTTCATCACTTGGTTTAATTTATTTATTCTGATTTGATAAAGCGAAAAGGACACCGAACTAGTTATAACTGCTTGAGAAATTTATTTTCTTATTTAGTAGTCCCATTCTTTTTGCTCATCAGTGTAACCATCGGTTTTGCACAAACAATACCGGTTGGTTTTACGCCACTCGAAGAATACATCAGAAGGCAGCAACTCTTACAAAAATCAGATTCAAATTTTTCTTTTCATTTAAGACCAGTTTTGCCCAGCGAAGCGCTCAATTGGGAAAGTACTTTTGCTGAAGAATCAAATTCAGATCCTTTATTTAAGACAATAGAATTTGCAGGAAGAGGAAAAGTTGTTTTCATGCCTGTATTTATGCAGCAGCAATACAACTCGCATCATCCTGTGGGTACTAATGATGGTAGCATGATTCCCAACAAAGGTATGCAAAGAAAATTCAGCGCTGGTATTTATGTAGATTATGGTCCGCTTTCATTACAATTAATGCCTGAGCATGTTTGGGCGCAAAACCTGGAATTTCAGGAATTTGATACCCGGCATTACGAGGTTATCTGGTGGAGAAAATATGTGTGGTGGAATAGAATTGATGCACCGGTAAGATTTGGTCAGGAAGTGTACAGTCGTTTATTTGCCGGGCAATCAAGTTTAAGGTTTAATTATAAAGAGTTTTCGACAGGTATATCAACTGAAAATCTTTGGTGGGGGCCATCTAAACGAAATGCGCTCTTAATGAGTAACAACGCTCCAGGCTTTCTACATTTCACTTTAAATACGCGTAAGCCCAAACAAACGGCCATTGGTTCTTTTGAGGGACAATTCATTGCAGGCAGACTGAATAATTCAAATTTTACACCGCCTGATACTGCTACCAGAATATTTTATCTCACTAATATTTATCATGCTAAAGAAGACAGGTGGAGATATATTTCAGGTTTAACAACAACCTGGCAACCTAAATGGGTGCCCGGTTTATTCTTTGGATATGCAAGAACATATCAGGTTTACCATGATGAGAGAACGCGCTTCAAAGATTGGCTTCCCTTTTTTAACGACAGAGATGATCTTAATCTTGATTTTGATTTGTTAAGCACCAGCCATCAGCAAATGCAATCTGTATTCTTCAGGTACTTGCTCACCAAATCGAATGCTGAAATATATGCCGAGTATGGTACCAATGGAAATACAAGACCACTCCGTGAATTCATTGAAAGACCAAATTTGCATCGGGCTTTTACTGCCGGTGTTAGTAAAATATATTCATTGAAGAAGGGCTCAGGCATACAGTTTGAATTTGAAACTACACAAATGGGTCAGGTTGTACGCTCGGTTATCAGAGATGCCAACAGTTGGTACCTGCATCCGCACATCAGGCATGGCTATACCAATATGGGGCAGGTGATAGGTGCTGGAGTTGGACCCGGAGGCAATGTGCAATACTTAGCAGTAAATTGGTTTAATGGTATGAACAGAATAGGTGTTTTCGCTGAGCGATTCGTTCACAACAATGATTTCTTTTATTTCGCCTATGAAGATTCTACAGATTGGCGCAGGTTCTGGACTGACTTAAGTACTGGAATTTTAGCTGATTGGCGTTTTGGAAATTTGCTACTATCTTCTCATTTCAGGATTACCCGTTCCTGGAATTATCAGTGGTATCTCAGGCAAAATCCAGGAGATCCATATTTTATCAGCGGGAAGAATGTAACTAATCTGCACGCAAGTGTAAATCTTGCTTATTTGCTTAATTGATCATTTTACGCAAAATAAAACAGGCTTGATCTCCTTTACCTTCTTGATTAAGTTTTTCAGCTTGTTTGCTGTATTCAATAATTTGCTTAGTGCTGAAAATTGAACGGGCAGGATTTTCAGCGTAGGAGCGAGGATCTCTTAGCGGAATATTCTGTTTGTATTGTTCGCTTCCCCAAAACTGAAATGCGGTGCTATCATAGATAATTTTTTCTATTTCAAGATCACTTTCCTTTGCCAGCAGTGTTATTGCTTTTTCACTGAATACGCATATATGCCTTGGCGCATCTAACTGTACCCAGTTTGTACTGTACTTTTCCCAGGCATAATTTACAACAGGTACTCTGATGATTACCCTACCATTGTCATTCAATAATTGGTTTACGCGCTGTAATATATTTTTATGGTCATGCATGTGTTCAAAAGCATGATTAAACATGATCAGATCATATTTAGTGTCTAAATCCTTTAATTCTTTTTTATAAATGTT
>DAOLDI010000057.1:0-8752 GCA_035327445.1 Cyclobacteriaceae bacterium
TAACTATTACATCAGTCCGGTAAGCATGGTTACTGCCGGCTATGGTTACATCTACACTACTCCTTCTTCGGTTGAAGGAAGCACCATTTCAGAAAACAGAATTTGGCAGCAAGCTGTATTGCGGCATCGCACCTATAACTTGTTTCTTGAACATCGTTACAGGTTAGAACAACGTTTCATTAAAAACCTGGATACAGAACAAAATATTTTTGATAATCGCATCAGGTACAGATTCCAGGCGCTATTGCCTTTTTATAATTTCTCACCGTACCTGCGGCATTACTTCCTCTCTACTTATAATGAATTATTCATGAACCTGGGCCGGGAAGTTTCGGGTCAGTTTTTTGATCGCAATCGCTTATACTTTGCATTGGGCTATCAGCTTAATCCCAGATTCAATTTACAATTCGGTTATCTCAACCAGGTAATTGCTGTACCGGGTTTCGACAGGCCTGATGTGAATCATAATTTTCAAATGAGTGTAGTGTATAATATGGACGATCTCTCACAATTTTTTCAATCCAAATAAGCCTTTGCCCCCATGAGACTTATTTTTTTTCTTGCAATGTTCTTCTGCAAATTTGCTTTCTCACAAGCACAACAAAGAACTTATGAAGGCCCAGCTAAATGGCTGCCAATAACAGGGGCTACAGAAAAATATACTTACCAGGCGGCTGATACCAACTTGATACCCCAGGGCGAATACCTCTGGAAACTTAGTTTTGAAAACAGAAGTACGAATAGCTTTGAACTGGCGCAAATCAAATCATTTTTCAGAAATGGCAAAGCACATGGAGATTTTGAGTTTATCTTTTACACCATACAATTTGATATTATCGATTTTGACGCACAGGAAATTAAATCGCGCTTTGATGGAACTAAAAGCATCGTCAAAGGCAAATACATACAAGGCAAGCCTGATGGACTCTGGCAATTTAATTTTGGTAAGCATGATGCAGAAGCTGCAAGCACAGCACAGCTTAGTATAAATACCGGTAATGGAAATGTAAATTTTAAATCAGGAGAAGAGAGTTTCAGCGGCAAAGTAAATAAGCAAGGTTTCTTTGATGGGCGCTGGACTTTTCAATTCAATGAAACACAAAAACAAGAGCAATTTTACCAGCAAGGTATTTTAACCGGATTAAATCTTACACAACAAAGCTTCTCGCCTGCCCTTTGGCCCAAAGTATTGCAGCAAATTGAAAAGGCCGACAGTATAGTGGCCGCTGATCAGCAAAAGCCCTATATATGGAATCCGGGTTTTGCATATAATGATTCGCTCTTACTGCATCAAAACAAATCATCAGCATCTATTAGCAATGCCTTACAGGCCTACACCATCATTCATCAATTGCTAAAGGAACAAAGTCTTTTTGACTTACCTGTCATCAAAGGTACTGCACGCGTTTACTTCAGCTTAACAGAAGCTGAAGTAAACGACTTAAATAATGCACAGCTAAGTTTAAGTAAAACAGATAGCTTGTTAAAAGCTAAAATGAACCAACCTGTTTTCCAACTACGCAGAGCGCAAAACAAAGACCTTGATCAGTTATTAAATACTACTGAGGGATTAATTGTAGATGGTTACCGGCAACAGCAACGCATCAGAAATTTCTTACAGGAAGAAACACGTTTTGTAATCCCTCAAAACTTATTACCCGAAAGAAATCTGAGTTTTGATTCACATACAGATTATACCTATTACCTGCTTAAAAATATTGAGCTTTATCAAACACAGGTTAGTCAACATGAAAAGCAATTACTGGAGATGATTGAATTGCTTCGGCAACAAGGCACAATTGAAGACATGGAAACAGAATGGGTATTTCTGAAAGAAGCTATTGATACATTGGTGAAAGTAACAAAGGCTGGCAGTTTTCCGGAAGTGGTTTATCAACGCTATGTGATGGCCGACTTTGATGCCCGCAGATCTGCCTATGCCGAACAAGATGTGTTTGAAGCACGAAAAAGTTTTTTACGCGAAGCCATCAGCTACTACGATTTTTTTCACCGCTTTTATAAACATGAGCAGTACAACAAGATTATTGCTGTTGAGGCTGAGTTCATAGAAAAATTTACCAAATTTCTATACAATCCTTACATGGGGGTTGATAATGTGGAAGTACTGGTGAAGAAGAATTTTCTGCAACATATGTTGAATAATTTCTGGCCATACTTGTTGGAGAAATTACAGACGCTCGAAAGTGGAGCGCAATTCCAGATATACTTTCTTAAAGTTCTTCAATACAAAGATGCCCTCTTATACCTGGCGGATGATTATAAACATGAAGCCAAAAGACTGGAAAGGCGCGGCCGCAAAGAAAATAACATGAAAGTCTTTGAAGAATTGGTAAATGAGTACACGCAGGAAGTAGAAGAATATCTGGATACAATAGAATAATCACTATTTACACTCATGACACAAGCTGAACAGACTTCCGTCAGGCAGGCGCTTGCATCATAATGAAGAGAGTATTTTTTATTTTGTCTATACCAAGTCTTATAGACAAGCTTTAATAGCTCAATTGTCTTAACTCAGCGATAATTGTTTTTGCCAAAGCTTTTGATTGCCTATCTTAGATAAACCAAAAACAAAACCTATGGAGCAGCTCACAGCGTTTTTCGTCAAACTATTTCAGGCCGATGATTGGCCTGCAAGATGGGTATGTGGCAACTGGACTTCCTTTCATGGTTGGTTATACATTACAAGTGATATTGCCATTTGGTTGGCATACTTTATCATACCGGCCATTATTATTTTCTATGTTCAAAAACGACATAACTTACCTTTCTTACCTGTGTTTTGGCTTTTTGGTGCCTTTATTATTCTGTGCGGAAGTACGCACTTGATTGACGCACTGATGTTTTGGTGGCCAGGCTATCGTGTTAGTGCGCTTTTACGCGTTTTAACAGCGCTGGTAAGTTTGGCTACCGCCTTTGTGCTCATCAGAGATTTGCCAAAACTGCTTGAAGTGAGACAAGAAGATGAAATAAATACATACCAGTTAGAGCGGCAACTGAAAAAATATGAAACAGAAATCGCTGAACTCAAAGCGCAATTAAAAGCCAAGTCAGCATAATGGTCACTAAAAATAAATCTATTATCATTATTCAAAATGTTGTCTTGATTTTCATTGCAGCATTTATGGCTTGTCTCATTTTTATATTAGACCTGTACACAGGTAGCACCATAGCAGTAGCCAGCATGTATATAATGGTGATATTATACAGTTGGCTCCTACCCGGAAAATACGCCAGTATCTATGCCGCTGCCATTTGCACTATACTCACCATTCTTGCTGCGCTTCAATCGAAGGATTTAACAATTGATCCCCAGGAATTATCCAGAATGAACCTGGTTATTTCATTGGCTGTTATCTGGATAGGTGTAACGATGATCTCCATTGCTAAAAGTAGCTTCGCTGGTCTTGAACAAACCAATAAACAGCTCTTAGAGAAATCTGTTGCGCTGCTTGAAACGATAAAAGAATTAGACAATAAGCAACAGGAATTAGCTGAGCATAAAATGAGACTCGAAAATCTAAATACCGACCTGATCATTAAAAACCGGGAACTTGAAAGGTTTACCAGCATCGCCAGTCATGATTTGCAAGAGCCCCTGCGCACTATTGGCAATATGACACAATTGATAACCCGTAAGTATAACAACCAACTGGACGATCAAGGTAAAAAAATTCTTAATTATGTAAGTACTGCTTCCAACAGGCTAACAACTATGATTAAAGGACTGCTGGAATTTAGTCGTATCGGCAAAAAGCATGAAATAGAATTAGTTGATTGTAAAGTTTTACTTAACAATATCATTATGGACTTAGATGCAAGCTTAAAAGCCGTAAATGCCAGTATCAAAATTCATGACTTACCCGACATTAAAGGAAATGCAGTTGCCTTGCGCATGCTCTTTCAAAATCTGATCAGCAATGGATTAAAATTTCACAAAGCAGGAGTAGCACCCATCATTGAAGTATCTGCCAAAAACAACAATACCCATGTTGAGTTTTGCATTAATGACAATGGCATTGGTATTGATAAGGAAGATTATGAGCGGATATTTCTGATTTACCAACGCCTGCACCCTGTTGAGGAATATGAAGGAACAGGCCTGGGACTGGCATATTGCCGAAAAATTGTTGAGTTACATGGCGGAAAAATCTGGATTAACTCAACTAAAGGCCTTGGAAGTACGTTTTATTTTACAATAGCTAAAAACCTATGAGTACAAAAATTGAAAAATTAGATTGTGTTTTACTTATTGATGATGATGAAGCAACAAATTTTTATCACTCAATAGTAGTAGAAGAAGAATGTGAACGTGTACACATACAAGCTGTAAAATCAGCAAAAGAAGGACTCGACTACTTACTTCGCAGAGGATCATATGCTAACTCTCCGAAACCGGGCATCATCTTCCTTGACATCAACATGCCGGGCATGAGTGGATGGGATTTTTTGAATAAATACATAGAACTATCTGAAGATATTCATCAACGGGCTGTCGTGGCCATGCTCACCACAAGTGTTAACCCAGACGACCAGGAAAAAGCTAAATCAATACCTCTAGTAAAAGAATTTGTACACAAACCGCTGACAAACGAAACATTTAGAAAAATTCTGAATGAAAATTTCACTTATTAATGTAGGCAAATGCGGTAAAAGTATATACTCCTGTCAGGCTTCTTCGCAGGTTTATTCTTTAAGCAATATTGCCATTTCCTTTGTGAATGCTAACTCAATTTCCCTGATTTGATTTGCTGCCTTTGTCTCGATGCTATGTATTTGCTTTTCATAGCTGACCGTGATAACATTCAATTTAAGTTCATAGGCACGCTCAATCTGAGCAAACTTTGTTTCGTAGCTGCTTTCTAATGCAGCCAATTCATTTTCAAAATGAGCTTGTCTTAAAGTCCTGTTAACTGGATTCTTTCTGTATTTTTTTTCTAATTGTAAATACTGAGTCTCTGCCTCCTTACGTAGTTCTAATAAACTTCCCTCTGCCTCCATCTTCATTAAATTCAAAGCATCATTTGCCTCCAGCTTAATTTGCTCAAGCTGAATTGTGGCCTCATGCTTTACTTTATCAATATCATATTGCGCCTGCCATTTCAATTGCTCAATTTTTTTTTCAAGCTCTTGCGGATTGCTAAGCTGCTGTGCTAGCGCAGGCGATGAAATTATAAGTAAAACAACAATGAAAAATGTTGAGGATTTTGCAGATGGCTTCATAAGTTTTTGCTTTTGTATTATCACCACTAAAAGTAAAATAACCGCTTCTATATTACAAGCTTGAATTATGCTTTACCTTCTATTCTTTTTTAATTTTCGGTAACGTGCTTTTGCATTTTCAATAGTCATCTCCCGGTAATCGGCATCCGTATGGTATCTTTCCCGATAAGTGGCCTTCGCTTTCTCCCTGAATCGTTTATCTTCTTTATAACGTTTTTTAAGCTTCCGCAGAATTTTAACTTTATTCTTCTCGTAATAAATGTTTGCCATACTTAATATTTTCTGAATCAGCTAATGGTCATACCTAATTGCAGATTAAATATAAATAATTTTTAAGTTCAATAAATATGTGTGAAACGTAGGGTTAAGAGAGAGGTATATAAATTAAGTTGAAAAACTGGCGCGAGCAGACCAGAAGCTGTCAGGCAGGCGTCCCGCGCCAGTGTGTATTTTAACATCAACTCACTTGAACTTCTTTTTTCTTCAGTATCAAAGCGCTTACCAGCGATACCACCAAACCTATGGGTATTACTTCAGCATAAGTAAGCAGAATAACAAAAAGCGGGTTCTCATACATTTTGCTGTAAGTCTCCATCTCTTTGGTTTTATCGGCCAGTTCAGCCTCTGTGGTACACTGATATAGCATGTGTTGGGTAAACACCTCCATAAAATCCGGTACGAAGAGATAATAAAAGAATAGCCAAAGCATCACATAAACACTTGCAGCTACCAAGGTAATATATGCACCAACCTTAAAAGCTTTACCGAATGATATGATGCCACCCGATTCTTTATTGCGGTAATTTCTGATGCCAATAAATAGCAGGGAATAAATCACCAGTAGTATGGCATATCCGAGCAGGTCGTTGCTCTTAAAGTCCGGATTGCTGTACAACATGTTTACCATTATGAGCCAGGGGATGCACAACACCAACCCCAACACCAAGCCATAAATCAATACGTTCTTTTTCATTTTTTTTAGATTTTATTGCTGGTGCAAAACTAAAGCTGCGGATTTAATCAGGCTCATACTTTAGTACCAATTCTGCCCTCTCAAAAAGAAATCATACTAAAGTACCAGGCATACTACCTCACTATTTTGAGTCTTTGTGCTTTCTCTATGGCCTTGGTTCGGCTTTTTACATCCATTTTTTCCAGGAGATTGGATACATGTGTTTTAACTGTGCTTAGAGATAGAAACAACCTCTCTGCAATGTCGGCATTACTATGACCCTTCACCACAAGTTGTAATATTTCGTACTCGCGTTTACTCAGGTTCAGCCTTTCTAACTCAGTATGATTGATAGTAAAATCATTTGGCTGCGGAATAAAAATTTCTTTTTCAACAATCACCTGCTCTACTTTAGGTTTAGTTAGCTGTGTAGCCACCCAAATACCAAGAAAAGTGAAAAACAAGGCAATCAGTCCGATGTAAATCTCTATCGCATTATCTACAATGAGAAATTTCCATTGCAGCCATTTCAAAATAAAAACCAGCACTGCCAGGATAAGGCCATATAACAGGGTATGTCTGTATCTGTATAATATTGAGATAAGAGAGTCCACTATGCTATTCTTTCTGTGTTGTATATTTTTATGAAGCCTCACAAAATAGTAACTAACATAAGATACTAAGTGCAAATATAAATTATGAAGGGCTATTGCTAGCCCTTAAACGGTAGGTTTATAAAAACACTTAATACTAAGTATATGGCACACCTGCGCCAGCAAGGGAAATTTATTTTCAATGCTTATCCGATTTTTAAAGAAGTCATTGTCAATGCACCTGCTACTGCTTTGTCGTTGAATAATTTTACTTCTTCATTTTTGTCTTGCAATGCCAATGAATAGAGCAAAGGCAAATAGTGTTCTGGTGTTGGAATGGCTAAGTCAAACGCCTTGCCTTGCGAACGAAAATTAATCAGTTCTTTATGATTTCCTTCAAGAATAAATTTTTTCATTTTGTCGTTGGCTTCAATTGCCCAGTCATAACCAAACGTTTCATTTAATCTTCTCCATTCCACCTTGCCAAGATTGTGAACGATATTGCCACTCCCGATAATCAACACGCCTTTTTCACGTAGTGATTTTATTTGCTGTGCCAATTCATAGTGATATTGCGGGCTTTGGCTATAATCTATGCTCATTTGAATTACAGGAATATCGGCATTTGGATATAAATGTTTTATAACACTCCATGCACCATGGTCAAGCCCCCATTTCTCGTCTAAACCTACTTCGGTTTTTGTAATGAGTGATTTTGTTTGCTTTGCCAGGTCAGGGTTTCCGGGTGCTGGATATTGCACTGCGAACAATTCTTTTGGAAAACCGCCAAAGTCGTGAATGGTAGGCGGATTTTGCATAGCGGTTACAAAAGTTCCCTTCGTTTCCCAATGTGCCGAAACACACAAAATGGCATTCGGTTTAGGAATTCCCTTTGCGATATTTCTAAAGCCCCTTACAAATTCATTTTCTTCTATGGCATTCATCGGGCTGCCATGCCCCAAGAACAACACAGGCATTTTTGAGGTTTTGCCCAATGGCTCTGTCATTTTATTTAATTCATTCAGTTTCATTGCTGCTGCTGTTAATGGTCCCGCTGCTACAAGCGGGACCAATGATTTTAAAAACTCTTTTCTGTCCATAAAAGCAAGGCATTCAATTTCAATTATGAGTTTCCATAAATGTTTGATTCACCGCCATCAACCGCTATGGTTTGTCCACTTATATAGCCATTGTCTTCACTTAGAAGGAATGCAACCAATTTGGCTACTTCATGCGGTTTTCCCAAGCGTTTTGTTGGGTTGCGTTGTGCATATTCCGTTTCTGCTGCCTTAGGGTCAGATGGATTCACTTGTTTAAATGCTTCGGCAACCATGGGTGTAAGAATAGCTCCCGGTGCAATGGCATTGGTAAGGATTCCATCTCTGCCGTATTCCAAAGCTGCGTTTTTTGTCATGCCCGAAACAGCGTGCTTACTTGCCACATAAGGCATTTGGTTGAGCACGCCACGAATTCCGCCAACAGAGGCCACGTTCACAATCCGACCAAACTTTTGCTTTTGCATCACCGGAATTAGATAACGCATTCCGTAGTAAACTCCCATCAGGTTGATGTCAATTACTTTCTTGAAAATGTTAACATCATACTCTGTGATGCTTGCCTGTTTGCCTTCAATTCCAGCGTTGTTGTATAGCCCGTCAATTTTACCGAATGCTTTTACTGCTTCGTCCACATAATTCTTTACGGCTTCTTCGTTTGAAACGTCAGCTTTAACGGTGATGATTTTTACATCCGAAAACGCCTTGTTTATTTCCGCTTTTGCATCTGCCAATGCTTTTTCGTTGAAGTCAACCAATACAAGGTTCGCTCCTTTTGAAGCCAGTTCTTTTGCTGCTGCCAATCCAAGGCCCATTCCGGCACCTGTGATTATGATAACTTTGTCTTTCATGGCAATTTAGTTTAAGATTGTTTTACAAATTGAATTTCACCGGAGATTTTCACGTCT
>DAOLDI010000058.1:0-8730 GCA_035327445.1 Cyclobacteriaceae bacterium
ACTTTTACCGGGTTCAACTTTTTTTAAATCCTGATACAAGCCAATATTTATATTTTTAAGTTCTTCCAGGTTGTTGATTTGTAAAAGACCCAGGTAATTTTTTGCCAGAGGATTTATCAATTGTATATGCCCATTATCATCAAAAGAAATTAAACCCGTATTAACCTGTTGTACTACTGTGTTTAGGTATAACCAATGTTCTTCTTTTTCAGAGCGCGCCTTTCTGAATGCTTCCAGAACTTCATTAAAAGCTTTATTCAAATCCCTGAAACTTCTGCCCAGTCTGTCGTCATAAGAAAAACCTGAAACGAAATCAGAATATTTAACAGATTCTAAAAATCGGGTAAGCTTGCGGTTGGTTTGTGAGGTAAAGCGAAATAGCTCATACAATTGCAATGAAATAATGGCCAGCATAATGCCTGCAGCCAAATACATGTTTTCATTTGAAAACAAGAAAATGCAAAGCGCAATACTTAAGGCAAGTAAGATTACACGCCAAAGAACTTTTGCCTTGAAATCATTAAAGACCATATTTTTCCAGCCTCCTGTACAGTGACGAACGGGTAAGCCCCAGTTCAGCCGCTGCTTGTGTAATGTTACCATTATATTTTTTAAGTACTTTCCTGATGAGCATTTTTTCAACTTCTTCCAGGTTATACTGATCTATACTTACTTGTGCTTCATCTTTACTTTGTTGATTATTGCTGCTCAGGTTAAAATCTTCAGTTTGTAAAACATTATTTGAGCTCATGATAACCGCACGTTCAATAGCATGTTGCAGTTCCCTTATATTTCCCGGCCAGTTATGTTTGTGTAACCTGGATAATGCTGCGTCACTTAAACGACTTACAGTCTTGTTATATTTCTCTGCATATTTTTTAAGGAAATGATCAACAAGTAAGGGTATATCTTCCAGGCGATGGCGAAGTGGAGGCAATTCAATTTCGATGGTATTGATCCTGTACAGTAAATCTTGCCTGAATCGGTTTTCTTTTACCATTTCATACAGCGGCATATTGGTGGCGCATATTAGCCTGATGTCAACTTCGGTTTGCTTATTGGCGCCAACCCGGCTTACTTTTCTGTTTTGTAAAACAGTTAAAAGTTTTGCCTGCAGGGGCATGGATAAATTGCCTATTTCATCCAAAAATAAGGATCCTTGATGCGCGAGTTCAAAGCGTCCGGCCCTGTCTTCTTTCGCATCGGTGTAAGCGCCTTTTTTATGTCCAAATAATTCTGACTCAAAAAGGGTTTCAGTAATACTTCCTAAGTCAACGCTAACAAAAACATTTTCTTTTCTGGATGAATGCGCATGAATGGCCCGTGCAATTAATTCTTTGCCGGTGCCGTTTTCACCCAGAATCAATACGTTAGCATCGGTAGCAGCAATGCGTTCAATGGTTTGAAATATTTTCTGAATGGCAGGCCCTTGCCCGATGATATCCCCAAAATTATTATTGACTTGTTTGGCCATTTCTTTTTGCTTGATGCGCAAGTCAGCAACTTCTTGCTGCGTTTCACGGAGTTTCATTGACGCGAAAATGGTAGCCAAAAGTTTTTCATTTTCCCAGGGCTTTAAAACAAAATCAGTGGCACCTGCTTTGATGGCTTTAACAGCCATTTGTACATCGCCATAAGCAGTAATGAGTACAACTACTGCTGTAGGGTCTATAGCTAAGATGCGCTCCAGCCAATAATAACCTTCCATGCCACTACTCACATCTTTGGTGTAATTCATATCGAGCAGAATAACATCGTAATCTTCATTCGCCATGAGGGTAGGTATAGCCTCTGGGTTCATTTCTGTATCTACCTTAGCAATATGCCGTTTCAGAAAAATCCGGGCTGCTTTCAGCAAATCTTCGTTGTCATCTACTATTAAAATTTTTCCTTTTTTATTTTCCATTGCTCCCAATTGTATTTGGCTTGCTTTTGCTGCACAAAGTTGAGGCCGTTCACGTTTTCCCCTTAAAAGCCCTAATTAATGCTTTTCGTGTACATAATTTTGTCCGTATACGGACAGCCCCGTTCACATGTGAACGGAAATATAAGCTAAATAGGCCAAATCGGGCTCAATTTCGCGAGGCCTTCCTTTGGCATACTTGTTGGCAAACTGTAATCAAAACGAAAAAGAGATGGATCGTCAGATCAAGAAAAGTAAATGGACATTTAAAAGATTGGCAAGTATTGCCGGTGCTGCTGCAGTAATTGTATTTGTAGCCTACCAGGTTTTATTTGCCGACAGAAGGTCAAGGTATAATGTAGATGTAGATAAAATCACCGTGTCAACCGTGAAGCGAGATGTATTTCAGGAATTTATTCCGATGACGGGCACAGTTGAACCAGCCCGTACTATATATCTGGATGCTGTTGAAGGCGGATCTATTAAACGCATCGTGGCAGAGAGTGGGGCCATGTTGAAAAAAGGAGATATTATTTTGGAATTGAGCAACCTTAACCGTGAGCTCAGCGTCTTAAGCCAGGAAGCAAGTTTGAACGAGAGTATCAACAGAATCAGAGAAACTCGTTTACAAATTACCCAGAACGATTTGAGACAACAAGAGTCACTTGCACAAATTGATAATCAGTTAGCCATTTTGAGACCTCAGTACGAAAGACAAAAACAACTTTTCGAAAAGAAGCTGATTGCGAAGCAAGACTTTGAGCGCACTGAGGCAGATTATGTTTATAACCTGAAACGTAAAGAGATTACATACGAGAATTACAGGATGGACTCGCTGAACAGAGAGCGTCAGCTCAATCAGTTGAATGGAGCAGAGAGAAGGTTAATTCAAAGTTTGGAAGGTGTGGGGCATATCCTGGATAACCTCATCATCAAAGCCCCTATGGATGGCCAACTTACCCGTCCGCAATTGGAAGAAGGTCAGGCCATCAATCCCGGACAACGTTTAGGACAAATAGATGTAGTAGGTAGTTACATTGTGCGTGTACCCATAGATGAGATTTATAATGCAAGAATTTCTGAAGGTTTGGGCGCAGTTACAACAGTGAGTAACAAAGAGTATCGCCTAACCATTACTTACGTATATCCAGACATACAAGGCGGGCGCTTCAATGTTGACATGAAATTCGATAATGAAATACCTCCGGGTATCAGAAGAGGTCAGTCGTTAAGGCTAAGAATTGAATTAGGCCTCTCATCAGAAGAATTACTTTTGCCTGTTGGCGGATTCTATAAAGATACAGGAGGAAACTGGGTATATGTAGTTAATGCAGATGGTACTAAAGCTGAGAAACGCAGCATAAGACTTGGCAGAAAAAATACCGAGCATTATGAAGTGCTGGATGGCTTGCAGCCTGGTGAGCGTGTAATCACCTCTTCTTATGAAAACTTTGGTAACAATGAAGTACTTGTGTTAAAATAAATCAGAAACAATTGAAATCGATAATATTATGATCAAACTAAAAAATCTGCAAAAAGTGTACACCACCGAAGAGGTGGAGACTACAGCCCTAAACAACATTAATCTTGAAATTAAAGATGGCGAGTTTGTAGCCATCATGGGACCTTCAGGATGCGGTAAGTCAACCTTACTTAACATTCTTGGTTTATTGGATAACCCCAGTGCCGGAGAATATCATTTTGGTGAGCATGAAGTTTCAGCCTATTCAGAGAGACAGCGCGCACAATTGCGCAAAGGATCTATTGGCTTTGTATTTCAAAGTTTTAATTTGATTGATGAGCTTACCGTTTTTGAAAATGTAGAGTTACCCTTACTGTACCTCAAAGTGCCTGCAGCTGAGCGCAAGCAGCGCGTAGAAGAAGTACTTGAGCGTATGAACATCATGCACAGGCGCAATCACTTCCCGCAGCAGCTATCTGGAGGTCAGCAACAGCGCGTTGCAATTTCACGTGCAATTGTGGCAAAACCTAAAGTAATACTGGCCGATGAACCCACAGGTAACCTGGATTCTACCAATGGCGAAGAGGTAATGAAATTACTTTCGCAATTGAATGAGGAAGGCACAACCATTATCATGGTAACACACTCGCCTTATGACGCCAACTATGCACACCGCATTGTTAACTTATTTGATGGTAAAGTAGTAACTGAGAATATCAAAGAACATTTCCACGTTTAGTAAAAAATAGGCCCTGTTTGCAGACGGGGCTTTTTATCAGCTTGATACCTTGCTATACAAGGTACTGATGTTTAAGAAAACAAGATCAAACTGTAAATCATGATTAAAAACTATTTGCTTGTTACCTTCAGAAGTATGATGAAGAATAAGCTTTACCTCTTCATCAATATCCTGGGCATGGCCATAGCAGTTGCTTGCTGTATTGTGGCCTATCTCAATCAGCAATACAATGATGCCTTCAATGCACACCATGTAAATGCTTCAAGTATTTATCGGGTAAATTCAGAAAGAGAGTTTAATGGTAATGTTACACGTTATGCTATTGCATCAATGGCATTGGGTAATGTTGTGCGTGATAATATTCCTGAGGCAGAAGCTGTAGTGAGGTATATGAATACCGGCATGAATGTGCGGGTAGGTACAGATATATTTAATGTTGCTACCGGTTTTGTTGATACTGAATTCTTTGATGTATTCAGTTTTGATTTTATTTCAGGAACTTCAGAACTGAGTAACAGATCAAAAATATTTATCAGTGAGCAATTAGCTGAAAAGCTTTTTGGCGAAGCAGAGGCTGTGGGTCAGGTGATAACTCATATTAATCCTAACGAAGATTTGATTGAACTTGAAGTAGGCGGGGTATTTCGCAATCAACCACAGAACTCAAGTTTTGTAAATGAAGCTTTCATTCATTTCGATCATTATTTCCGATCTGTCATAACCACGCATGATGAACAGAGTTGGAGAACTTTTAATACGTTATTTTTAAAAATCAATGAGGCCTCAAGAGTTTCTGTAATTGAAAATCAGCTACAGGCTTATATACCTGAACAAAACAATGCGCGCGAAGATTTTAAAGTGAGAAAGTTTTATTTGGTGCCATTTGCAGGCATGGCGCAGAAGGATCAAAAAAATAATATGTATGCAGTCTGGACTCAAGCTGCTATGCCAACGGCAGCAGTTGCTGTTCCGGGCATTATGGCTTTTTTGATTTTGTTAATTGCTTGTTTTAACCTTACTAATACCTCCATTGCAGTTTCATCAAGAAGACTGAAAGAAATTGGCATCAGAAAAGTAATGGGCAGCCAGCGCAAACAATTAATTGCGCAGTTTATTGGTGAGAATCTTTTGGTTTGTTTTCTAGCCCTGCTGCTTGGTTTATTGATTTCAGAGTTTTTAACACCTGCCTACAATCAGCTTTGGGAATTTGTTAAGCTGGAGACCAATTATTTCAGAGACCTGCAGTTTTTCGCTTTCCTGGTTGGGGTGTTAATCTTTACAGGTTTGGTAGCCGGCAGCTACCCTGCTTTATACATCAGCAAGTTTGAACCGGTAAGTATCTTAAAAGGAACTTTAAAGTTTGGGGGCACAAATGGTTTTACGCGTTTCCTGCTTACTGTTCAATTTACTATTTCATTATTATCTATCATCATTAGCATTGCCTTTACCCAGAACGCGAGGTATCAGCAGAATTTTGATTTAGGATTCGATCAGAATAGAATCATCACCGCATGGCTTTCAAGTCAGTCGGACGTGGAAACATATAAACATGCACTTAGTGCTAACCCTGAGATATTTTCTATCAGCTCAACAGAACATCATGTTTTTTCTAACCGGTATAATGATCCGGTAAAGCATAATGGAAGCGAGATTGAGGTTGATATTTTAAATGTAAGTGAAGATTACCTGGATATCATGAATATCAAATTGCTGGCCGGAAGGAATTTTAATAAAGATTCTGAAAACGACCGGCAGGAGGCAGCCATTATCACCGAGAGTTTGGCAAATAAATTTGGTTGGAATGATGCATTGGGCAAAGAAATAATCTGGATGGATACCGTTAAGCTTTATGTTGTAGGTATGATCAATGATGTTTATACAAATGGATTATGGGAAGAAATGGAGCCTATGATATTGCGTTATGCTAAGCCAGAGAAACATAATTTGGTGTTAGTAAATGCCGAACCTGCGAACTTGAAAGAGGTAAATGCATATATGGAATCAGAGTGGAAGAAGCTATTTCCAAATCGCGTTTACAATGGATGGTTTATGGACCAGAACCTGGCACAAGCAACAATAATTAATAACAACATTGTAAAAATGTTTTTATTTCTGGGTCTGGTAGCCATGATGCTTTCAGCCACAGGATTATTCACACTTGTGTCATTGAATATCATCAGGAAGATGAAGGAAATTGGTGTGAGAAAAGTATTAGGCGCATCTGTAAGTAATATTGCCAGAAAAGTGAATACCGAGTTTTTTGTAATACTCGCAATTGCTGCGTTACTTGGTTCTGCGGCAGGATATTTTCTGGTTGATGCCTTAATGGATCAGATTTGGGATTACTATCAGCCGGCAACAGTTATCACTTTTATAATTGCTGTTATACTGATGTTTGTAATCTCTGCGCTTACGGTAGGGATGAAGATTTACAGGGCAGCATCAATGAATCCTGTTAATACTTTGCGTGATGAGTAGCAGGTGCTAAAAAATGATTTTCTTATTAAACTAGACTGTTAATCATATGCTGCATAGTTATTTTAAAGTTGCAATTCGCAACCTGTTAAAGTACCGTACATTTTCATTTATCAATGTGTTCGGCCTTGCGGTAAGTATGTCGCTTTGCCTTATGGTAATTATGCTGGTGGTTGATCAGTTGAGTTATGATAGTCATAATGCAAATAAGGATCGCATTTACAGGGTAAATACCATTCCAAAGAAACAAGGCGGAAAAATTGCAGACTATACCAAAACAGCCTCAACAACAATGGCTGTGCGAAATGTATTGTTGCAGGATTATACCGGCATCGAAAAAGCCGTAAGACTCAGAAGAGGTTTTGGTAATCCAATGTGGATTGATTTTGGCAACGATATCAATATTCCGGTTACGGGCTTTTATGCTGACCCTGAAGTATTGGATGTTTTACAATTAGAACTTGAAGCGGGTAATCCTGCAACAGCTTTAGTTGAGCCTTATTCTGTTGTAATTACCAGGCAGGCAGCCGATAAATTATTCACCAGTACCAATCCAATAGGTGAGGTGATAACAGTTGGCAAACAGGGAGATTTTAAAATTACAGGAATTTTAAAGCACAAGCCTGAAGAGAAATCACATATAGTGTTTGACGGACTAGCCTCTATTTCAACTTTAGAAAGCAGAGCACTTACAGACACTACCTATACCAACTCCATAGACTCCTGGTCAAGTATTTACAATGGTTACGTCTATATCATGCTTGATAAAGGCAGCACAAAAGATGACATAGAAAAGAAGTTGGCCTTGATTTCTGCAGCAAAGTACAAAGATGATGAATTGACTGACCTTTCATTTGAGTTGCAAGGACTTACAGAAATTACACCAGGCCCATTCATCAATAATCCTATCGGTCCATTTTTACCAAATGTGTTTATTTATTTTTTAGGTGGCCTTGCCTTGATTGTAATGATTACTTCTTGCTTTAATTATACCAATCTATCGGTAGCAAGATCATTAACACGAGCTAAAGAGATTGGTATCAGAAAAGTTTCTGGTGCAAATCGTTACCAGATTTTCGCTCAGTTTTTATCAGAAGCGGTTGTTGTCTCATTACTCGCTTTTTGTTTTGCATGGTTAATGGTTATTGTTGGAAAGCCCATGTTAATGAGCTTAAGAATGGTGCAATTGTTCAGATGGGATTTTGCAACATCAATGGAAGTTTATCCTTACATATTTGCTTTCACAATACTTGTAGGCATACTGGCTGGTTTCTTTCCGGCATTGGTACTATCTTCTTTTCAGCCCATTAAAGTGCTTAAGAATTTTGGAAGTATTAAACTGTTTTCAAAAGTGGGTTTGCGTAAAACCTTATTAGTTGCACAGTTTGCACTTTCATTAATTTTCATATTGTCTGCAACAATGGTTTACAAACAGACAGAATTGTTGTTTACCACTAATTATGGTTTTGCCATAGATGATAAAATATTGGTAAGACTGAATGGCTCCAGCTATGAAGTTTTGAAAGCGGAATTGTTACAATACAATAATGTAATTGATGTGGCTGGTGCTTCACATACACCTGGCGCAGGAATAATTTATGCCAATGATTTCAAAATTTCTCCTGAAGCTGAAAGTCAGAATATGGATTATTTTCATGTAGATGCTGATTATCTCAGTAATATGGGGCTGTCATTATCAATGGGTGAAAATTTCCGATCTGATAACCCCGATGCGAATAAGCATAAAATTATTGTAAGTACCCTTGCTGTTGAAAAGTTCGGTTTCAATAGTCCTGCCGAAGCGCTGGGTCAAGTACTTTATGTTGATAATGATTCTATTCAATATACTATTATAGGTGTTTTACCTCACTTTATTCATCGTCAGTTAATTTCAGATGATGCACCTGTAGGGCTCATGTATAGTCAGGATAAATTCAGTCAATTGCAGGTAAAGTTTGCTGGAAGTAAGGAAGAGATTGTTGAAACAGTAAAAACTGCATGGGCAAAAGTTAATCCTGATTTGAAGATTGATTATAATTTTTTCGATGATGAAATGTTTGAGTTATACAATATTCTATTTGGTGATTTAATAAAAGTAATTGGCTTTGTCGCATTTCTTGCCATAACTATTTCTTGTTTAGGATTACTGGG
>DAOLDI010000059.1:0-8730 GCA_035327445.1 Cyclobacteriaceae bacterium
AGCAAACTGATGCGCAAAGAATTTTCCTGTCCTACCATAACCCGACTGCACTTCATCTAAAATCAGCAGACAATGCTTTCGCTTACATTCCTGTTCTATAAACTGCAAGAATTCATCATCGGGTAAACGTATGCCGCCAACGCCCTGAATGCCTTCTATGATAACTGCGGCTACTTCATCATCCATTACTTTCGAAAAGGCTGACTTATCATTCAGCGGAACAAAAACAACTTCGTGTGATGCATTAAATGGTGCAATGATTTTCGGATTATCTGTTGTGGCCACCGCTCCCGATGTTCTGCCATGAAATGCTTTTTGAAAGGCAATGATTTTCTTCTTGCCTGTAACAAATGAAGCAATTTTCAAGGCATTCTCATTGGCTTCAGCGCCAGAGTTACAAAGAAATAATTGATAATCAGGATAGCCGGAAAGCTCGCCTAACTTCTGCGCCAGTTTTTCCTGCAAAGGATTTTTAATGCTGTTTGAGTAAAAAGCTAATTGCTCCAATTGAGATTTGATAGCCTCCACATAATGTGGATGTGAATGACCTATTGAAATTACTGCATGACCTCCATACATGTCAAGATACTTTTCACCTTTATCATCCCATAGCCATGAAGCCCTTCCCTTTACAGGAGTGATGTTGAACAAGGGATAAACATCAAATAAATTCATCTTTACTCATCTTTTTCTTAGTGTTCTTTGAGTTTATAATCTTTGTGCCCTTTGTGGTAAAAATAAAACCACAAAGTCCGCAAAGGCTTGCACAAAGGCTCACTAAGAATTTATTAAAATACTATACTCTTTAATTTCAAACCAGCTTGCTCATCCAAACCGAACATGAGGTTCATATTCTGCACAGCTTGTCCGCTGGCGCCTTTAATCAAATTATCAATCGCTGTATGAATTATCAATTGCTCCCCAACTTTCTCCAACTGAATCAAACATTTATTGGTATTCACCACCTGTTTCAGGCTAATGCTGTCTTTAGTTACTGTGCAGAAAGGATGAGCAGCATAATACTGTTGATATATTTCAAACACTTCATCCAAACTTTTTTCACAATTCATAACAGCGCTTACAAAAATTCCTCTGCTGAAATCGCCTCGCCAGGGTAAAAAATAAAGTTGTTTATTATAATCAGTTTGCAATTGTTTTAATGAGCGCATGATTTCAAACTGGTGTTGATGCGATAAGGTTTTATAAGCTGAAATATTATTTACCCTCCAGGTAAAGTGTGTGGTCTCCTGTAACCTCTGCCCTGCTCCGCTTGAGCCGGTAATGCCTGTAAGGTGTACTTCAGTAAGCAAACTTTCGGCTGCAAGCGGTAATAGTCCGAGTTGAATTGCCGTAGCAAAACATCCTGGATTAGCTACATACCTAGCACTCTTAATCTGCTCGCGATTCAGTTCAGGCAATCCGTAAACAAATGATGTTCCATTGAAGCTTTCACCTAAGCGAAAGTCCTGGCTTAAATCAATAATCATAATTCCTTCGCCTATCGAATTACTTTCTAAGAATTTTTTGCTTTCACCATGTCCGAGGCATAGAAACAACACATCAATTTCATTCTTCAGCTTATCCGTAAAAATCAAATCGGTCTCGCCCAACAAATCTTCATGCACCGTATGAACAGCTTTACCAGCATGGCTGCGGCTGTGCACCAAACTGATTTCTGCATGTGGATGATTCAGCAACAGACGCAGGGTTTCCCCTCCGGTGTATCCCGCTCCGCCTATGATGCCTGTTTTTATTTTCTTCATAACCTCACCTTATAATTCAAGATTAAAGATTCAAAATTCAAAATCAGCTCAATCATCAATCTTGAATCTTGAATTTTGAATTTGATGATATATTGAAACCTGGTTCCCAAAAATTTTGGTAAATCCTTTAACGTCTTCGCCCGTCCAGCCGCTATTCATCTCTCCATATTTTCCAAACTTATCCGACATCAAGTCAAATTCAGATTCAACGCCCAACACCTGAAAGCGGTAAGGAAAGAGTTGCACATACACCCAACCTGTTACATTTTGCTGTGTGCTAGCCAGGAAAGCTTCCATATCGCGCATCACCGGGTCGAGGTACTGACCTTCGTGCAGCCAGTTGCCATAAAATTGTGCTAACTGTTCTTTCCAACTTAACTGCCATTTGGTGAGCACATGTTTCTCCAAAGCATGATGCGCTTTAATAATGATAGTCGGTGCGGCTGCTTCAAATGCCACGCGACCTTTAATACCGATGATTGTATCTCCTACATGTATATCACGACCAATGGCATAAGGCCCAGCAATTTGCTGCAAGTACTGAATGGCTTGTACCGGATGAGCAAAAGATTTTTCATTCACCTGCTTTAACTCACCTTTCTCAAAGTAAAGTTTTGCTTCTTCAGAACCTTGCTTGCTTAGTTGAGTTGGGTAAGCTTCTTCAGGAATTACACCAAGCGATTTTAGTGTTTCCTTTCCTCCTATGGATGTTCCCCAAATGCCTTTGTTGATGGAGTATGCTGCCTTCTCAAAATTCATCTGCACAGCTTTGGCTTTGAGGTAAGCAATTTCATCTTCACGCGAAAGCTTTTGGTCGCGTATAGGGGTAATGATTTCTATGCCGGGCAATAAAATCTGCAATACCATATCAAAGCGCACCTGGTCGTTACCGGCACCTGTGCTGCCATGTGCAACCGCATCCGCCCCTAATTGTTTGCAATAGTTTGCAACTGCCAATGCCTGCGACATGCGTTCTGCACTTACACTTAAAGGATAAGTATTGTTCTTAAGTACATTGCCAAATACCAAGTACTTTATCACCTTATCGTAATAGCTTTCGGTCTCATCAATTTGCGTGTGCGACTTTACCCAAAGTGATTGCGCATGATTGGCTATGGATTCAAATTCTTCATCAGAGAACCCGCCTGTATTTACTGTGAGTGTATGCACTTCATAGCCCAGGTCATCGGCAAGGTATTTCACACAGTAAGTGGTGTCTAATCCTCCGCTAAATGCCAAAACAACTTTCTTCATCTTATTACCAAAAGAATATACCTAAAAATGAACTCTTCTTTTTCTCAGCTTCTGACTGCGCATCCTTTCTTTGCTTCGCGCGACTAAGCACAAAACGCTTGAAACGCATCCAGCGCTCAAACAATTTAAGGTTCCCCTTAAACTCACGCTTGCGTTTCTTCCTGATTTTACCCTTAGGCGTAACCACTGTTTTTACCACAGGCGCAGTTTGCCTCTGCTCATCTTTGGCAGGGTCGAAGAGCATGGCTGTACAAAAGCAATTCTTGCGTTCTTTGGACATGAGTATTTCATAGTTCACACAACTACGACAACCTTTCCAGAACTCTTCATCGGTAGTTAGTTCAGAATAAGTTACCGGCTTGTATCCCAAACCTGAATTGATTTTCATCACGGCCAGACCGGTGGTGAGCCCGAAGATTTTTGCATCCGGATATTTTTTTCTGGATAGTTCAAAAACCTTTTGCTTGATTTCTTTAGCCACGCCAGTATGCCTGAATGCAGGCGCCACAATCAGGCCTGAGTTTGCCACATACTTTTCGTGCTCCCAGGCTTCAATGTAACAAAAGCCCACCCAGGTGCCTTCTTTGGTCAGTGCAATCACGCTCTTGCCTTCTTCCATCTTTCTGGAGATGTATTCCGGTGTGCGTTTGGCAATGCCGGTGCCACGCGCTTTGGCAGATTCTTCCATCTCCTGCGTGATGGTTTCCGCAAAATTTATATCGCCAGCTGTAGCCAGCCGAACGATGATAGGGTTATCGTTCAATGTCTTAGTAAATTAAAAATGAAAACTGATTAAAGGCTTGCAAATGCAAGGAGGCTGATTTGCCATCCGGACAAATCAGTACATCAACACAATGCTGATGGGAGTATCAAATCCGGGAAGGCCTTCGGGTGTACCTGATCACCAGGGTGTTTAGCGCGGGATTGCTAACAGCCATTAGGGAGTGTAGCGCAGACAGTGCTGCTGTGGTGATGAAGTCGTTCACTTTCTTATTCGATTAATTAGTAACTCACTTAAAGTGCATGAATGATTTTTGTTTGTACAAAGTTAGACACAATAATTACGAGAATATCAAACCATTGGTTGATTTTTTTTGAGATTTTTGCAAATCAGGAACACTGAAGATATTTTCATTGCAAATAAGAGCTTCAATCTTTGCTGTCCCCCGCTGGCGGGGGTGCAGGGGGTGGATTTATAAGCTCATACTTATGAATCCAATCTTCCAATGCCTGCCTCACTCCGTTTATATCCTGTAACACCTCATCATCTTCAAAACGAAGCACAGTGTAACCAGCTCGCTCAAGCTCTTCCTGTCTGATTTTATCTCTTTCAACAGTATCTTCCCACGAATGTGTAATCCCATCGACTTCAATAATGAGCGAGAGCTCCTTACACATAAAATCAGCAATGTAATTCAAAACAGGCCTTTGCCTTCGGAATTGATAACCCATTAACATTCTTGCCTTCAATACATACTTCCACAGACAAGCCTCTGCCTTGGTCATGTTTTTCCTGAGCTCATTAGCAAGAGGTCTAAGATTTGAATTATAGTGACTATAATCTTTGCTTTCCTTCACGCGTTGGAATTAATACTTTAAAAATATAAAATCTTTTTTTCCACCCCCTACCCCCGCCAGCGGGGGACAATTCCAGATAGATTAATTTATTAAGCAGAAAGTAATCATAATCAGATTACTAAAACTCCAAACGGTAAGCCAAAATAGGTATGACGCCCAGGTGGTATTGAGCCTGGCGTTCCTGCAAGAAGGCATCATAATAGTGGTAAGCAATGTTTTGCACATTGAGCAGATTCTGTATGTCGATGGAGATAGTTCGGGTGTATGCTTCCTTGTGCTTGCGCCAGCTTAAGCGCAAATCAAATCTGAAGTAGTCGGGAAGTTTTTCGGTAAAGCCTGCGCTCTCATCAAACACAGACTTGCCGTTAACCAATGAGAAGCTTTCGAGTATGGGCATCTCATACAAACCACCCAGGTAAAGCAAGCGGGTATCCAAGCCAAAAGTTTTACGTGCTGCTTCTTTGCGCTTTGTCCACTCCTTACCTGCTGCAATATTCAGCGTATAGCCGCCATCAAAACGGGTATTGCGCCAGATTTCGTTGCTGTCTCTGTATTCAGATTTGTAGCGGCTACCACCCGCCAGTAGATAGAAGTCATCAAAGAAAGATTTCTCCACACTCAGGTCAAAGCCATAATTGCGACCGGCACCTTCGTTCAGCAAGCCTCCACGCTCCTGCAGTTCCATCAGGTTGATTACAGAGAAGGTACTACCCGGTTCTACCGGAACATCAAACAGGTATTGATAATAGAGCGAAGAGCGCAGGCGTAAATCGCCAGCAAAAGTTCTTACATAGTTTAAGGCAAGCTGATGCGATTGCGTGAGCCCGAGGTTGGCGTTTTGCCTGGAGAGATAAACAGAACTTTGCTGCAAACGGCTCAAGCGTGAATAGTTGAGACTAAGCATTTGCTTTTCATTGATGTCGAACTGGAGCTCTGCACGGGGTTCAAGGTTATACTTGCTGTACATGCCGGTCTTTACCCCCCGTAGCCCGATTGTTGCATTTAGTTTGGAGCTGAATTGCTTTTTGATTTGCGCATAAGTGGCCATCTGCCAGGTTTCGAAACTTCCATTTATTCCGGCTTCTGGTAAAAAACAAAACAGGCAATCAAATAGGCGCGGGATTTCCTGTTTGTAAATCTCGTCACTATAAAAGTTCAGGTAATTGCCTACTTCTAACCATATACTCCTGCTTAATCTTTTATTGATACTGATAAACTGCGAGAGCAGATTACTTTGCATTTCAAAATCTTCCCAGCGCTCTATACCTATTAAACTTCCTGTGAAATCTGCATATCGGCTCTGGCTTGCAGATGAGTATGCCAGACCTGATTTCAGCATGGCGTTATTATTCAGTGGAACCAGGTAAGTAAGTCCGCTGATAAATGTTTTGCCACTGTAGCGAATATTGAATCGGTCTTTGTCTTCTTCCCAGTCGCTCTGTTGCCTGGCTTCAAAATCGTTCTCACTATCTCCTGCAAGGAAGAAGAATTTCAAAACACCATTATTGCTGGCCCGGTAAACCAATTGTCCGGATACATCTTTGAAAGCAATTGCCTCTCCGCCAAAATCAACACCCATTTGTGTGAGCAAGCCCACAGTTGAGTACCGCGCATTGGCTGTGAAGCTGAGCTTCTCCGGAACAAGACTGCCTTCAGCCGCGTAATCCAAACCAATCAGACTTACTTGCACAGTATGTTTCAATTGATTGCTGCGCGATTCCCGTAAATCCATATCCACCACAGCCGATTGAAAATTGCCATAAGCAGGCTGATAGTTGCCATTGATGAAACGTGTATTGCCCAACATCTGCGCGCTCAAAATATTGGTGCCTCCGCCATTGGCCGCAGGGCGGTCACTCAAAGTACCCGCATTCGATAAGTGATTGGGATTGAGAATATCCAGGCCATTTAGCCTCCAGAGCAGACCATCAGGAGAATTACCCCGCACGATGATGGCATTGTTTTGGTCGTTGGCCACAACAACTCCCGGAAAGGCTGTACTCACTCGCACCGGGTCAAAAAAATTGGCTGCGATGCGTGTGGATTGCTCAATGCTTAATTGTTGTACTCCGGGGATGTCGTAAATATTTGCGGCAGATGCACTCACTTGTACTTCATCCAACTCGCGCACACGCTCGATTAATGGGATGTCCAGCCAAAGTGCTTTTGCCGATTGAAGAAAGATTTCTGTACTGTAACGGTAATATGAAGTGTGACTTACTTCCAGTTTGTAACGACCCACTGGAATATTTTCAAAAGTAAATTCCCCTTTATCATTACTTCTTGTACTGAATAATACTTCTGCTTG
Source organism: Cyclobacteriaceae bacterium (assembly GCA_035327445.1). Lineage (GTDB taxonomy): Bacteria > Bacteroidota > Bacteroidia > Cytophagales > Cyclobacteriaceae > DAOLDI01. The sequence continues at coordinate 6,904 of DAOLDI010000059.1, forward strand.
TCGGATTAAACTCAGCTGTGCATTATCTAAAGGATAGTTGGCCGGATGCTCGTAAACTTTTCCCCGGATGTTTTGGGTAATGTCTTGGGCATGGAGGTTAACAGCTATTAACAAAAAAACGAAAAAAGAAAATCTGTCTCTCAAAATGTTGTAACGATTCTTTAAACCCTCCCCCTTCCCCCCTCCAGGAGGGGGACAGTTTATATTCATGATTTTTATTGAACTAAAGGTTAGATTATTCCCTTCACATAATCAAAACTCTTCTCCACACATACTAATGGCGCCTCTTTGTAGTGCTCCTGTTCTACATAAAACTTCTTCATGCCTGATTGTTCGGCTGCATGGAAGATAGCTGCAAAATCAATTGAACCCTCACCTGCTACCGCTGTCTCTGCCGGATTATCTTTATCCATATCTTTTACATGCCATAACTCAAAACGACCGGGATATTTTTCGAAATACTTAATCGGGTCATGGCCGGCACGTACCACCCAATACAAATCCATTTCCATGGTTACCAATGATGGCTCCAGTTCCTGCAGCATTACATCATAGGCAATCTGTCCATCGAAATTATCAAACTCAAATTCATGGTTATGATAACCCAGTTTTAATCCATATTGCTTGCAGACCTCTCCGGCCTTGTTGAGACGCTCACACAAAACTTTATATTCATCAATGCCTCCACGCTCATGCGGAAAGAGAAAAGCGATTATCATGTATTCCTGTCCTGCTGCCTTGGCATCTTCACAAGCTTTCTCCCAACCATTTTGCAGTGTACCTACATGCTCGGCACTGTGTGCACCGGTAAGATAATGACCGCTGCTTACGCGCATACCCAAATCATCCAGCATCATCTTGAAATCAGCATAAGGCGTGCTTAATATATTGCCATTGTTATATCCATATGCTTCCACTTCTTTGTAGCCAATCTCAGCCACACGTTTGAGTGTATTCTGAAAATCATTGGGCAACACATCTCTTAAAGTATATAACTGCAAACCAATATTTTTAGCTTGTGCAAGCTCTTTGCTTACACAAGCAGGCAACAACATACCGGCAGTTGTGGCTAAAGCAGTGGTCTTAATAAAGTCTCTTCTCTTCATTGTATAATTTTCATTTTTGATTTAATCCACGATAAAGCTTTTTCCTCATTGGGAAAAACACCGAGATAAACATTATGCTCTTTAAATTTCTGGTCGGCCTCTAGTTTGAATTTCTCCATAGGATAATCTGCAAAGATGCTGTCGCCTAAAATCACCGCATGCACTTTCACACCTGCTTTCATAAACAGCATATCCTGCCAGTGGTCAGAAAGCCAGGTTTCAGTTTCTTCATCCAGTTCACCCAGCAAACGGGTATCGGCCATCCAGGCCAGCGTTGCATAGGTTTTTTTCAGGGAGATATACTCTTCAAGTAGTATGACAAGATTCTTGCGGAAAGATTCTCCACTTTGCTCTTTTTTCCAAAAGTGCCTGAGCAAAGGAATATCTTCATCTAGTTCGCATATTACCTCATCGTTTTCGAAGATATTGATTAGCATAATTAAAAGGAGAAAGCACTTACAAGTTACATAATTGATTTATCAGTGACAAAGATTTATTTGCAGCCATCATTACGCCCATCAACTCGTTTCACAAAGTCAGGATTGCTCACAAAAATTGGCGATGGGTCTTTATCAAATTCCTCCCAGTCACCCTCAAGCAAACAGTGCAGTTCGCCCTCCGCTGTTTCTTTAAAATGCACTTTGCAGGCGACCACTAATTCTCCTGCCGCATTTCGTGTTTTGATAGTGCGTATGAATTCATCTGTATTCCCATCCGCAGA
>DAOLDI010000060.1:0-8642 GCA_035327445.1 Cyclobacteriaceae bacterium
CCGAATAACTTCTGCCAACCACTCCCCTGAAACCAGGTGGGGTTTCATAAACACCAAATGATGGTTCTGATAATACGGTAACATTGCCGAGGTCATCGCGAATAGATACATTGGCAAAACGCTCAACACCAACTACATCAACAAAATTACTTCCGTACCTGGCACTTCTGGTTAGCCTGATTACATGAGGCCCGGGGCCGGTGGTTATGCGGCCATCAACGGTGAGTAAACGCAATGCTTTATCGGCAGGCAAGTCTGCGTCTTCAATACATGAAATGATTATTAACGTAGAAAGCAATATGTATTTTAAAACCGCCCTCATCACATATTAAAATTTAAAACCATAAGAAAGTGAAGGAATAGGAACACCTACTACAGAAAGTTTAAACGCACCAGGAGGTTTACCGAATACATCGTCAAAGAAAACGGAGAAAGGATTTTTTCTTCCATAAGCATTGATGATGCTCAGCGTCCAATCTCCATTAAGTACTTTCACATCACTGTTAAACTTGAATTTCAACGAAATATCCAGGCGATGGAAATCAGGAATTCTGGCACCGTTTCTCTCATCGAAATAAGCTAATTGAAAGCCGTCATAATTAAACTTTGCCGATGGTAAGGTAACCGGTCTGCCGGTACTGTAAGAAAAATTAGCTGAGAATGATGTGTTTCTGCTGATGTTGTAAATAGCCACCAAAGTAAAGTCGTGCGGCTTGTCAAAGTTTGACGGAAACCACTCTCCAAAATTTACCTGCTCTTCTTCAAAGGGTGTTAGCACGCGCCTTACACTTCTGGAGTAAGTATAACTTGCCCAACCATTTAACCTGCCGGTATTTTTTTTAAAGAAGGCTTCTATTCCGTAGGCTTCTCCTTGTCCGTTCAGCAACTGTGTTTCTAAAAAATCATTCAGCACTAGTTCCGCTCCGTTTTTATATTCCACAATGTTGTTTAGGTCTTTATAATATGCCTCAATTGAAGTTTCTATGGTATTGCTTTTCCAGTTTCTGAAAATACCCGCTGAGTATTGTGTTACACGTTGTGGTGCCAGGAACTGATCGCTCAATTTCCAAACATCTGTTGGTGCAATTGTGGAAGTGTTAGATATAAGATGAATGAATTGATACATTACATTATATCCGAACTTGAGTGAGGTGTTATCATCTAATGCATAACGAAGAGATGCCCGCGGACCCAAACCATCATAGCTCTTGATAACTTCACCATCATTGAAAATGGTCTGTCCAATAATGTTCTGTTCGCTGCGTGGCAAGTTTTCAGCATATTGATAAACTGTTTTACCACCCAGGTAATCATACAAATCATAGCGCAAACCTACCGACAGCGCAAGTTTCTTTGTTAACTCTGCATTATAGTTGACATACACACCTGATTCTCTTCCTTTCTCATCTTCAATCTTTCTTGGATTGATGCCAGAGCTGGCACCCGGATCTAAGTTGCCCGGATCAATGGTGACAAACTTTATTTGTGCGCCAAATTCAATGAGATGTTTTTCATGAAGTTTAAATCCGAAGTCAAGGTTTAGCCCCTGATCTAAAATGGCTGAGGTTAATTCAAAATCATTTACACCTGATTCATTAAAAATTGAAAAGGCATACTTGCTTTGATACAGCGTTAAATCAAGACTTAGACGTTTGGTAAGGTTGCTGTTCCACACAAAAGACTGAATCTCATTTTTCCAACCAACCGTTGTGTCTGACTCAATGCGAAAATCATCAGCACTGTTGTAATAATTATAGTGCAGGGTGTTGTTCTCATTAATATTACCTGCCACTAAAATATTCCCATCATAAAACGCGGCTGAGCTGTTGCGCACGGTTGGAGATTTAACACTATTGGTAAACCAGTTGATGTGAGAAACCCTTCCGCTCAGCAGCAGTGAAAGTTTGTCTTTAATAATTGGCCCTTCAATGGTTGACTTAGATGAAATTGTTCCGATTGATGCCCTGCCTTGCCAGCGATTGAAATTTCCTTTTTTATATTTTACATCCAGAATAGAAGAACTTCTGCCTCCATATTCTGCAGGTATGCCACCTTTATGCAGTGTAACTCCGCTAACCACATCAGCATTAAAGGCTGTAAAAAATCCAAACAAGTGCGAAGGATTATAAATTGGAGCACCACCAATTAATATCAGGTTCTGATCCGCCCCACCGCCACGCACGTTAAATCCTGCCGAGGCCTCACCTACGGTACTTACACCTGGTAAAAGTGTTATTGATTTAATGATATCAACTTCTCCAATAAATGGTGGAAGTGTCTCAATGGTAGAAATAGAAAGTTCAACCTTACCTAAATCAGTACTGCGAATATTTTGGGTTGCATCATATCCGGAAATTATAACCCCTTCCAGCAACAATTGATCTTCTTTCAGTTTAACATTAAATGATCCGTTGTTTAATACACTTACCTGATATGTTTTTGCTTCATAACCTATGAGGCTAAACCTGATGATATACGTTTGCCGGGACAACTGCAATTCAAAATATCCATTATCATCTGTATTGGTGCCTGATTTAGTTTCTTCAATGTAAACACTAACACCAATCAATGGCTCGCCTGTAATGTCATCAAAAATTTTTCCTGATACTTTAAAAGGCCCCAGCATACCCGATTCTCTGCCAACAGTTATGGCTTGCTGCGCATGCATGCTAAATACGCTAACAAGAAGGAAGAGTAGTAATATGTGCTTGATGATCTTCATGTGTTACCAGGCATCAGGATCAAATTTCCAAACAGCTAAAGGCGGCAGCGGATTGACAGGCGGGCCGGTGTATCTTCTCAATAAATAAATATCATCATTGTAAGCAAAGGCACTTACATTACGCTGCATGGTTGTGGCCGGAAACCCGGTTTTTCTTTTCCATGTTAAATTGGGAATATCCAACTCCCATACATCACTTTGATTGGCTACACCAATGTAAGCTTTGTCTCCTATTGTAACTGCCATACCTTCAGTTCCGAAGTTCGTACCCGGATAAGCACTAACCTGCTGCCAGTTTGCAGGTGGAGTAAACTGCCAGATTTGGCTATTAGGCATTACAAAATATTGTTTACCAGCATACGAGAAACTTGGGTTTTCAATGCCGATTACAAAGGGCACCACACTTACCGGTTGCCAGGCATTTGATGCAGTACTATACCTGAATACAGAGTAGTTGTAATCTCTCAGGTTTGGACTTCCACCGAAAACATATAAATCATCCCCTGAGGTAAAAGCTACGCTTTTATATAAGGGCAAACTTAATGGCACACTTTGTACAAAGTTTCCATCTTGAATACGATAAACCTGGTTTGATATAGTTGAACCAAATGGACTAAATAAATCTACTCCAGAGCCAAAAAATCCAGATGTAAAAAATGCTCCTGACAATGCTGCGCCATTATAAACTGTTTCTGACCAGCTGAGGGTTGTTAGATTCAGGCTCCAAATTTTATTGTTAATAACATTACCTACTCTGCCTAAACCATACAAAATATTATCGCCATCTAAAATGCTGATGGTTTCAATCAATTGTTGATTTGATGAAAACTCAGAAACAAGTTCCCATTTACCAATTACATATTCAAACAATTGGTCGAATTGTAGTTCCTGATCTTGTGTTTTCACTGTGATGGGAACACGAAAATCATCAATAATTGGAGGCACTATCACCTTTAACTGCGATTCAAATAAGAGTTCAATTATTTGTGCTTTGCGATTGCCAAAGAAAACCTCAGTATTATCAGAAAAATTTTTCCCGTTGATGATCAACTCTTCACCTGCTGCGGCAAGTGCGGGTGAAAAGCCTGTAATATCTACCGTTAAAGTTTCAAAATTCAGCACATTGCCATAAATGATTTCACTCTCAAGCGCTAAGAATGCGCGACAATAATACTGTGTGCCTAATTGTAAACCTGCGTACTCACCAATGAAGCGGCCGGGCTTATCACGATCACTTAACGAAATAGTGATGTTGTTATTAAACTGCGGTGTTGTGGATATTTCAAAGCCGTGATTTTGAACCGCTTTATTGCCAAGCGATAATATTCTGCCAACTACAATTACTCTTTCACCACTTACGTAAAGAAAATCTTCAGTTATTACCGTAAATACACCTTCCTGCTCTTCTTCACAAGAATATAAAATGCAGGTAAGCGCTAAAAGTAAAGGCACAAAAAGAAAAAGATACTTTCGCTTCATCCAGACTTTAAAAAAGTTCGATTTAAGCGAAAGTATCTAGATATCCAAACTGATGGTGTAATGGGACTGATTATCCCCCGATTACCTGCATCATGCGCATACCGCCACCACCGCCTCCTCTTCTCATGTTAAGGGGGTTCATAGCCCTGTTAATGGCATAAGTAAAGCTTAGCATGTAAAATCTGCCTAATGAATTAGTAACTTCTCTTTCAAAATAGTTTACACTTGCTCTTTGCTGTACACCCAGGTCCTGATCGAAAATATTATTGATCGCAAACTTCAACTCACCACTCTTATTCTTCAGGAAAAACCTTGAGATAGCTACATTCCAAAACGGAATGGTTTGTCTGAAATCTGTGGTTACGCTTTCATAAATCTGGTAATTGTAGTTTGTGTTAAAGTGGAAGTCTTTCAGGAATGTCCAGTTAATTTCAGCGGTATAGTTTTGATTGAAGAATAACTGGTCAAGATTAGTATCAAATTCATATTTAGTCTGGTTTTGACTCAGGTTGGCACTAAGTGTAAAATCAAAGTCCTTATGGTTAAAAGTATATCGTGCATTACCACCGCCAATCTGGTTACGGATAACATTAGCTTCTTCGTTCAGCAGGTTGATGAATCTGTTGTGAATAAAATTACCGCCTATGTTAAACCTGCTTTTGAGTTTTGTAATTGGGAAGCTCATGGTAGCATTTGTAACATAACCTAGTCCGTCATCAACGTTTACAGGTCGTGTTGTTCTAATCAGCCTGTCATCTATACTTTGCTCGTTGGTTATAGGGTTAGTCATATAGTTTACACTTGCGGTAGTAAATAAACTGATGAACTTACCCGGATCAAACAAATTCATTCTCACAATCCATCGGTTGTTGAAAGAAGGTTTTAGATCTGGATTACCTACATATATATTGAGTGGGTCGTTATTGTCAATTACCGGCTGAAGTTGTTGTATGCTTGGCTCCTGAACGGAGGTTTCATAATCAAAAGCTACCGACTTAGAGCTGCTGAAATTGTAGTTGAATCTTACAACAGGTAAAAAATTCTGGAATGACCTGTCGATGGTTGCATCGAGCAAGAGTAAATCAGCACGCAAGCGAGTCTGCTGCATACTGGCACCTGCTGTAACATTGAAATTTTTTCTGTTCATGCGCAGGTTGAAACCTGGGCGGTGATATTGATAATCGCTTTCAAATTTATTACTGAGAGCCGCATTGAAAGTTCTTATTTCTTCTGAGTCTACATCATACACCTGGCGGTCTACACTGTTTAAATTTTGTATAAAGTTGTAATTTAATTCCAGGTAAATTCTGTTGCCAAGTGCCTCTGTAAATGACAGGTTTGTGCCATAGCTGTAAGACTGGTTGTCTTGTGTGTTCTCTTGCCTGATGTTTTCCTGTGTCTCAAAAGGCACATAGAATTTATTGGTAGCCAGCAATAAACCTTCACTGTAATTCTGACTTAACCTGAAAAGCAGGTTAGCCGAAAGCGTTCTGCCTTTCTTTCTGAATCTGTGTCGCATTAACAAATCTCCATTATAAGTAAGTGACTCCGCATCATTTAAAGATGTTTGTTCACTTTCGTTTTGCAACACACCACCTTCGCGCGTATTGCTGCTCATGCTTCTTCTGTCTGAGGTGCTCAGGTTATAATTAAGATTTGAAGTAAAGCGCAGCGAATTGGCTGAATCAATCTTATGATCTAATACCGTATTTAATCTGTGCCCGGTATTGTTGTTCTGCTGAATAGAGCTTTGCAAGAAATTAAAATTACCATTCGGCAGAAAGTTTTCTCTTTCTAATTCTCTGATCACATTATGATCGAGGTGATTTAAAAAGTAGCTGCCATTAAGTTCTGTTTTCTTGTTAAAGGTCTTGTTAAAATTTAAGCCGCCAGCATAATTGGTCATGATGCCGTTTGACCTTCTGCCTAAGCCGGTAGGAACACCTTGCGCATTACCTCCGCCAAAACTCATATTTACTGATCCTCTGCCACCACCTGCTGCCAATTGCTGCAAGCCTCCGCTAAAGTTCATGTAATCTTGTATAGAAAAGCCTTGTTCATTGATGTTATTGGCCATGCCCAGAAAAGACAATTGATTGCCTTTTGAAAATTTATTGATGCTCGCTCTGCCCTGATATCTGTCATCAGTTCCATAGCCAGCTAAAACATTACCGAATGCCGCGTTCCTGTTTTTCTCTTTGAGTTCAAGGTTAATGGTTTTCTCACGCTGGCCATCATCAATACCGGTAAACAATGCCTGATCAGATCTGCGATCAAAAACCTGGATTTTCTGGATGGCATCTGCAGGCAAATTTCTGGTGGCTATTTTCGGATCGCGACCAAAAAATTCTTTCCCATCTACTGTTACGCGCTGTACGGTTTCACCCTGTGCCTTAACAGTACCATCACTTTCAACTTCTACACCGGGTAAGCGTTTTAATAACTCTTCAACACTTGAGTTAGGTGCCACTTTAAATGAGGGCGCATTAAATTCAATAGTATCGCGCTTTACAGTAACTGGCGGGGCCTCTCCTTTAATAACAACTTCATCTAGCTCAGTTGACTTTGCCTGCAACTGAAGTTTACCTAAAGTAACAACAGTACCTTCAGCAGGCCATTCAATTTTCTGGGTAAAATTGGCAAAGCCCACATAGCTTACTTTAACAAAGTAATTTCCTTTAACAACATTTCTGATTTCAAAAATGCCATGGGCGTTGCTGGCGCCAAAATTCACCAGTGAAGAGTCTTTTTGATTCAGCAACATTACAGTAGCTGAAGGCAAAGGCATTTGTAAAGTGTCTATTAACTGGCCGGTGATTGAATACCGCTGTGCGAAGACAGTAGTAGAAAGTACAAGAGCGAAGACAAAATAAAGTATGCGCATAGAATGTTTAAAAGAATTAAAAATGATTTACAGTTTGATCAGGACAATATCAATTTTGAATAAACATTCTTCCTCCGCCACCTTCCCGGTTCATGCGTTGCATTTGTTCTTGCAGCATAGTTCTAAACTCGGCCTGGGTAATTTGCTGGCCACCGGTTGGCAGTTTCCATTCAGATTTTTTTAATGTTCTCAATTCAACATTCTTGGCAGTAATTACCCGCTCTTGATCATTGATGTCTATTTCAAGCACAGTACCGGGCAGGTTTGTATAGTTTTCAGGGCCCAGGAAAGGGCGAAGTTTATCAGTATACCAGGCCACTATGGTGGCGTTCATTTCTTCATTAGTATAAAATGCCTGGCGACATTCATAGCCGGCAATGGTTTTGGTTTCTGAACCAAATTTCCAGGGCGTAATACTAATTGAATCTTCAATCACATATTTCTTACCCATGAATTCCCTATAAGTTAGTCTCTTACCTTCATCCAGATTATGATACACTTCGGGTGATAGTGCAGAGAAACGCATGCGCATACCGCCTCTTCCGCCTGACATGTCAACATCTTCATCCTCCTCTACAGGTTTGTAAAATAATTCATCTCCTTTAAAAAAAAGTTGCTCGCTATTTACACGAAACTCGGGTATCATACTTCTCATCTGCTCCCTGTCTGCAGGAATACGCCTGTGTAAATTGGTTTTAACTTCATAGGTGATTACCCCTTCTTGTGCTTGCTGGGCCAATGCCAGTATCACAAATACTGTTACAATTCCGAAAATTAAAATCAGCTTTTTCATAAGTAAAATTATTTAATTGATGCTTGTACTCTTTCCGAGCAAAATTTAATGATGTAAATCTACGGGTAAAGATGTGAGGGCTGCGTTAATTGTTCTAAATCTGATGTTAATTAAGGTTAAATTGGGGTACTAATCTTTCGGCCAGTCTTACCTTTGCAGCATGCAACGCAAAAATTCATTGTCACTCATACTTATGGTCAGCAGTATATTACTGCTATTGGCATTGCAATACTTGTGGCTGCAAAAGGTTTATGATGATGGGCTGGAGAACATTCAAAAAGAGAGCAATCAATTACTAAGAAATAGTATTCGTTCGCTTCAAGACTCCATCATTCAGAGAAATATCATTCCGCTTGATGAAAACTCAGAAGCAACTTCTGCCCCCGGCATGCGCTTTCGCTTCAGAAATTTTACTGATTCTACTTCCAGAACTTTAGCATTCAGAGACAGCATCAGATCAATTGAGGTTAACAGGGCATCTCAAACCGTTGCCATTACTTTTCAGGGAAGACAAGGAAGTGATAGTCTGCGCTCAATCATCGCTTCACCCATCAGATCATATATGGAAAATGACCCTGGCATGCGCAGTTTTTTTTTAAGAACAGTTAATGATTCATTGAAGCAGGAAGACATCAGCAAAAAATTTGCTGCAGCACTGCATGAGGCCGAACTTAATTTGAATTTTGAGCTAAAAAAACTTAAAAGGGGAACTGATTACCAGGCTGAAAATCCCGGCATACTTGCGAGCGATCCGGTACCGGTTG